>JANYBQ010000372.1 GCA_025360705.1 Betaproteobacteria bacterium
CGACGAGGTGATCCAGTGAACCCACATGGCCGCAGGCGCACGATCGCGACAGCCAAAATGTCAACTGCCGACCGGCGATTTCTTGTACAATTTTAAGATTAAAAACTCAAATTGTACAAATGATTGAACGCCATGCCGCTGGCCTGCTCCGCCAATTGGCCAGCGGTTTCCCGGTGGTGGCGCTGACCGGGCCGCGCCAGTCCGGCAAGACGACGCTGGCGCGCCAGGTGTTTCCAGACAAGCCTTACTTCACCCTCGAAGACCTGGAAACCCGCCAGCGGGTCCTGTCTGACCCGCGGCAGTTCTTTACGCACTTGCCAGATGGGGCCGTGCTGATGAGGTGCAGCGTTGCCCGGAAGTTTTTTCCTACCTGCAAGGCGTGGTGGACGAGCGTGCACGCATGGGGGAGTTTGTCATCACGGGGTCGCAGCAGTTTGGCCTGGTCGAGCGCATCACCCAGTCGCTGGCGGGTCGGGTCGGGCTGGCGCAGTTGCTGCCGCTGTCGCTGTCGGAATTGACCCAGGCCGGATTGGCCGGTAAGACGCTGGAGCAGGTGGTGTGGGCGGGTGGTTATCCGGCGCTGTTCGACCAACGCCGGCAACTTGCCAGTCCGGGCCAATGGTTGGGTGCCTACACGGCAACCTACATCGAGCGCGATGTCCGCCAGCTGCTGGGCGTAGCCAATTTGTCCTTGTTTCAGCGCTTTGTGCTGATGTGTGCGGCCCGCACCGGGCAGTTGATCAATGTTTCGGCGCTGGCCTCCGACTGCGGCATCAGCTATTCCACGGCCCGTAGCTGGCTGACGGGGCTGCAGGCGAGTTACGTGGTGCATTTGCTGCGGCCCTACCACCAGAACTTCGGCAAGCGCCTGGTCAAGATGCCCAAGCTGTATTTTCTGGACACCGGCTTGCTCTGCCATTTGCTGCGCATCGACAGCGCTCGAACCCTGGCAACCCATGCCTTGCGTGGTGCCGTCTTTGAATCGTGGGTGGTGGCCGAAACACTCAAGCACCGATGGAACCAGGGCCTGCCCGCCGACATCTATTTCTGGCGCGACAACCATGGCACGGAGATCGATTTGCTGTTTGAATACGCAGGTCAACTCCATGCAGTGGAAATCAAGTCGGGTGCCACGTTTTCCCCGGACTGGTTGCAGGCATGCCAGCGCTGGCAGCGTTATGCCGGTGCAGCGGCGGCCGCGCCGGTGCTGGTATACGGCGGGCGCGACAGCTACATGGTCAACGGTGTGCAGGTGATGGCGTGGCACAAACTGGGAGGCTGAGCCGATGGAAAATGTCCCTGTTGATCCGGGTCTGGCGATTCCGCCAGCTCCGCGATCACGCGCCGACGAGGGTGCTCAGTGATCTCGCGTCGTGGCTTCGCCTTTGCAGCCCTGGGCGCCAGCGCCCTGCCGCTGGCGGTGCAGGGCTGCCAGCGGGCAAGGTCTTTCGCATTGGCTGGCTTGCGCCGGTGCCTATTCCATCGCTTCTGGATGGGTTTCGGCGCGGCATGCGCGCGTTGGGTTATGCCGAAGGCGACAACCTGGTGATCGAGCAACGCTACGCGATTGGGGCTTCACCGCTTCGCCGATGGTCTCCAGTTGACGTACCACCGCGCTTTGGGTATTGCGATCTGCCATGAAGCCGCTTTGCCCGGCCGTTGTGAAATTCTCGATCTCGGCGATGGCGCTCAATATGTGATTCAGAAAAAGCCGGTCACGCTCGTTCATAGTGGCCGTGCTTGCGCCAGGATGCGCTGTCTCAGGTCCGGATGCAGTTCACGCTCGGTACACAGGTCGACCTTCACACCAAGGGTGTCCTCGATGTCCAGTTGCAGGCCCACAATGCGCAGCAGTGATGTACCGTCAGGAACGTCGACCAGCAGATCGATGTCGCTGCCCTCGTGGTCAAGACCGATTGCCACCGAGCCGAATACGCGCATGCGGGTTGCACCGCGCGCTGCAGCCAGCGCGAGGATCTCGTCGCGCTTGGAGGCCAGTGCTTGGGAGGGACGCATGAGCGGATTTTGGCAGGTTTCAGGTTTGGTTACGATGACCAAGCTTCGTTTGCTTCTGACGGGATCGCAGTCGCTGCTGCTGCGTGCGGATGAGGTGATCGAGTGACCGCGCACCGAAGGAGCGCCCGAATGCACGCGCGGCGCCTGCTCATGCTCGCGCTCGGCTGGATCGAAGGGCAGAACATGGTTTACGACCGGGTCTATGCCGACGACCAACAGCGCGACCTGCCCCGGCTTGCGGCCGAACTGGTGGCGCGCAAGCCGGAGCTGATCTATGCGCCGCCGCAATCGGCGGCAGTGGCTGCCAGGCAGGCCACGCGAACCATCGCCATCGTGTTCGCGACCGGTTTCAACCCGGTCGGGGCCGGTCTGGTAGAAAGCCTGGCGCGTCCGGGCGGCAACGCGACCGGTGTCCTCAGTGTCATCGAGTCGCTGGCGCCCAAGCGCATCGAACTGCTGCGTGAAATACTGCCCGGCACCAAACGCATCGGGCTGCTGGGCGACCCGAACGATCCACGCCTGGCCGGCGAGCGCAGCGCACTCGCGCCGGTGGCCACGGCACTCGGCATGACGCTCATCGTGGGTGAGGCATCGAACCCGGTCGAGTTCGATCCGGCAGTGGCCAGGCTGATCGGGCAGGGGGTCGATGTGATCTACGGGACCGGGACCCTGGTGACCAATCTGCGTGGACGGCTGATCGAACAGGCGAATCGAAGGCGCCTGCCCGTGATCGGAAGCAACCTGTCCTGGGTCGAAGCCGGGGCCTTGTTCAGCTACGGAAGGTCGCAGGACGAACAGATTCGCTGTTCGGCCCGGATCGTCGACAAGATTCTCAAAGGGGCCAGGCCGGCCGACATTGCGGTCGAACAACCGACCAAGTTCGAGTTCATCATCAACCTGAAGGCGGCCAAGGCGCTGGGCATCACGGTCCCGCAAGCGCTGCTGGTGCGGGCCGACGAGGTGATCCAGTGAACCCTCTACAGCACTGGTGCCAGTGCGGTGCCGTTGGGCAGGCGGTACACCGAAAAATCCTTCAGATCGATGGTAAGGATGGCGAGCACACCGGTGTGTTGTGCCAGCCAAAGCAGCGACGCATCCGCCAGATCCATGGGCAAATCAGCGCTCAACTGCTCACCCAGTTTTCTCAGGCCCCCGCATCGCAGTTTTTTTATGCGTGTTGACCCGGGCGCGCTTAGTGTCCCGTTTCAACCGAATCTCCACCGTTCTGCCCACGGCGCTGGCGGCCTTGATCAAGGTGTCCAGTTGAATCGACAGGTTGCTCGGGTCGAGCACGCGATCCAATTGAGAGCGACTGGTCGCCATGCGTTGCGCCATTAGCACTTTGCTGAGTTTGCCGCTTTGCATGGCATCGTCAAGTTGCTCAGCCAAGGCCCGTTTGAGTGCGCGGGCCTGCACTTCTTCAAAGCTGCCGTCCTCTTTCAGGAAGTCATCAAAATTGCTACCCGAATGCGGGTTCACCTTAGTTGCCTTGACCATTGATCCACTCCTTCAAGCGTTTGGTTGCCAGCTCAATATCAGCTGGGTTTGTCTGCCGGGTCTTTTTGATGAAGCCGTGCAACAAGATTATTTCGGCATGCTCCACGGCAAAAAGCACACGGGCAATTCGATTTCCAATCTTGCTTCGCACTTCCCAAATTGGCCCTCGCAAGTGGTCAACACGCGGCTTGCCAATCGGCCATTTGTATTTAACGTAGGCGATGTCTTCGCCGATCGCTTGCCGATCCAGTTTTTCCAATGACTTCAGCCAATCGCGAACAGGTTCATCGCCGCTCGCTGAGCGGTAGAAGATCGCCGGGATCTTCCGGTTCGAAGACATGCGCGGAGTGTACCTTTAAACGTACAAAATCGTAGTCGATGCATTGAGGATGTGATCGGCTCGCCGTGTTCGCGCCAAGGCGGTCGTGACCAGTAGCGATTCCAGACGCCCCGATGCGAGAAATTGAAGCGTAAACTGGTATGCAACTCGGTTTTACGGGCCGCGCGTGCGCTGATTCCAGACTGGTGTTGGTTCGCAACGACGAGAGGGGAAAAGTTGAACAGACGTGACGCCTTGCTCGCTTCATTTGGCGCGGCTGTTGGTGGCGCGCCGCCGCTGGCCTCCGCCCAGGACGTGCGCAAGGTCTATCACATCGCCACCCTCGGCTTCGGCGTCAGCGGTGCCGAGTCTGGTGCGACCGGGCTGCGGCCCACGGACAAATCCATCATCGCATTTCGGGGCGGCATGCGTGATCTCGGCTACCGTCATGGCGAGCATTTCGTGACCGAGTCACGCGTCGACGGTGGCCGGCCCGAGCGCCTGCCCGCCCTGGCGGCCGAGCTGGTGCGCCAACAGCCCGATGTGATCGTCGCCGGAGGCGGGCTGCCGGCGGTTGCGCTCAAGCAGGCCACATCGACCATTCCGATCGTCATGGCGGCGTCGGTCGACCCGGTGGGCCAGGGGCTGGTACAAAGCCTGGCGCGTCCGGGCGGGAACGTGACTGGCATGAGCCTGCAATCGACCGACACCATCGGCAAGCGGCTCGAGTTGCTCAAGGAACTGGTTCCCGGCGCTGCGCCGGTGGCGGTGCTCTGGTACCGGGCCGACCCGCTGGACTGGCAGGTGGCCGAGGCCGCCGCCCGCTCGCGCGGCTGGAAGCTGTTGTCGTTCGAACTGCGCGACGTGGGCGAGATCGAAGCCGCGATCAAGACCGCCGCTGCGGCGCGGGCCAGCGGGTTGCTGGTGCTGGGGGGCGGTGTTCTCTTCGCCCATGCCAAACGTATCGCCGAGCTGGCCGCAAGCCAGCGACTGCCGAGCATGTTTACGTTGCGTCCGCTGGTCGAGGCGGGCGGACTGATGTCGCATGGCGCCGATCTGAACGACATCTGGCGCCGGGCGGCGACCTTCGTCGACAAGATTCTGAGGGGCGCCAAGCCCGGCGATCTGCCGGTCGAGCAGCCCACCAGGTTCGAGCTGGTGATCAACCTCAAAACCGCCAGGGCGATTGGCTTGACCATCCCGCGGTCGCTGTTGCTGCGCGCCGACGAGGCGATTCAATAACTCCATGGCAACAACGCCAGAACTGCTTGCCTTGCACGACGTTTGCGCGCGGCTCGACGGCGCCGGCATCGCCTATATGTTGACCGGATCGCTGGCGATGAGTTATTACGCAAGACCCCGCATGACACGGGACATCGACCTCGTGATTTCCCTGGAAGCATCGGACGCCGGGCGTTTGATCGACATACTCGGCGAGCATTACCACGCCGATGCGCTTGCGATCGCCGAGGCGATCCGAGGCGCCAGACCCTGGAACATCATTCACCTGCCATCGGTGGTCAAAATCGACCTGATTCCGCGTAAAGACTCCGTCTACCGGCGCGCGGAGTTCGAGCGCCGGCGCAAGGTCGAACTGGCGGGCGTGCGTTTGTGGGTTGTGAGTGTCGAGGATTTGATACTCTCCAAGCTCGAATGGTCACGCGAATCGCGCTCGGAACAACAGCGTCGCGATGTCAAGTTGCTGCTGGAGGCGCCGCTGGACCGCGCCTATCTCGACCAATGGGCCGCGCGCCTGGATCTGGACGGACTGCTCAACGAGGCCGAGAATGAATGACACCAGCCCTGAAATGGAATCGCTGCTGAAGGCGCGTTATGCCGCCATGACCGGGTCGGAGCGCGCGCTGATGGCGCTGCAGATGTTCGAAACCGCACAGCGAATCGTGCTTTCCTCCTTTGATCCGGCATTGAATGACTATCAGCGGCGGCGTGAATTGTGCCGGCGTTTCTACGGCGATGCGCTGGCGTTCTCAGCTTTTCCGGAACCAGGGTATGGAGCTTCCGGCCTGACCGCGTCGTCCACGCCGCTGGCGGGTGAGGCGACCGGATGAAGCGGCGCACCGTGGTCTGGCGCATTGCCGGTGTTGCTGCCTTCGGTGTTGACCGCAACTTAAAGGCAGTGGCCCAACCCGCCGCGAAGATCTCGCGCATCGGCATCTTGCGCTGGGGCGCGCCAGGCGACGACGCGGTTCTGAGCCTGACCCAGGCCCTGGCGGCCATCGGTTACCGCGAGAACCAGACCATCGCCATCGAATGGCGCTTTGCCACCAGCCAGGACATGGCCAGGCAGCATGTGGCCGAGTTCGCGGGCCTGCATCTCGACCTGCTTGTCGGTTTCGCCACACCTGCCGTGGCGGCCCTGCGCGAGCTGGCCAAGTCGGTGCCGATGGTGATGGCTGGCGCGGCGGACCCGGTGGGTTCCGGCCTGGTGGCCTCGCTGGCGCGGCCGGGCGGCAACATCACCGGTGTGTCCTTCAACCTGCCGGCCATGGTGCCCAGGCAGCTGCAGCTGCTGGCCGAATTGATCGGTGGCCTGCAGCGCGTGGCCTTTCTCGGGTCCAGCGACGACCCTGCCACCCAACTCTTCGTCGAGCAGGCACAGACCGCCGCCCGCACGCTGCGCATCCAGATGCAGGTGGTGTTGGCCAGCCAGGCCAATGGCTTCGACGCTGCCGTGGATGCCATGCTGCGCGAGCGCGCGCAGGCGGTCATCGTGCAGCCCTTGTTCGTCATCAGCCGGCCGGAGCCGCTGGCGGACCTGCTGGCGCGGCGCAAGCTGCCCTCGGTTTCCGCCGCTCCGTTCGCGCTGGCCGGGGGCCTGATGACCTACGGATACAGCCGGGCCGAAGTGGCGCGCCGCGCCGCCAGCTTCGTGGACCGCGTGCTCAAGGGCGCCAAGCCGGCCAGCCTGCCGGTGGAGGAGCCGACCGCCTACGAACCGGTCATCAACCTGAAGACCGCACGGGAACTGGGCCTGACGATCCCGCGCCCGCTGTTGTTGCGCGCCGATGAGGTGATGGGGTGATGGATAGGCGGGGAATGCTCGGCCTCGTTGGGGCCTCTTGCGTTGCCGCGGTCGCTCCCGGCGCGGCCCTGGCGGCGGACCGTATTTACCGCCTGGGTATTCTGCGCGCTTCGGCACCGGCACCCGATGCGTCTCCGGCACTGCTGGACACTTTGCGCGGGCTGGGTTACGCGCTGGGCCGAAACCTGGTGGTCGAACGGCGCCATGCCAGCGGGCAGCTCGATAGTCTGGGCGCACTGGCCCGCGACTTGGTCGCGCAGCGCTTGGATGCGATCATCTGCGTCGGTTCGGCGGCGGTGCGCGCGGCGCGTGACGCCACCTCGACGATTCCGATCGTCATGTTCGGCAACTTCGACCCGGTGGCCCTGGGTCTCGTCACCAACCTGGCTCGCCCCGAGGCCAATGTGACGGGCATTTTGATTTCCGCCGAAGGCACCCTGGCGGCCAAGCGGCTCGAACTGCTGCGCGAAGCGGTTCCGCGGGCTGCGCACGTCGCCATGCTGGCACCCGAAGACACGAGCTTTCGCGTGCAGCTTGAAGAGACACGCAAGGCCGCGAACGCGCTTAAGCTCGATCTGAACGTAGTCGAAGCGCGTGCTGGCGACTACGCGAGCGCCTTTGCCAAGCTGGTGGCTTTACGGCCGGACGCCCTGGTGGTCGGCGCCCATACCTTTTTCATGCAGGACCGTAAACCGATCATCGCGTTGGCCGCCAAGCACCGGCTGCCCGCCGTCTACGAATGGCCGGAGCAGGTGCGCGATGGCGGTCTGTTGGCCTATGGCACCAGCCTTGACGGCCTCTATTCGCGCATCGCGGTTTATACAGACCAGTTGTTTCGCGGCAAAAAGCCGGCCGATTTGCCGATCGAACAGCCCAAGACCTTCAGCGTCGCGCTCAACCTGAAGACCGCCAGGGCGCTGGGCTTGTCGGTGCCGCAATCGATTTTGCTGCGCGCCGACGAGGTAATTCAATGACGGTCTTCACAAAAGAATTAGAAAACCCGGTGTACTACCGTCACCAAGAGCTGTTATGCGCTCCGCATGCCGGCGCAGCAAGGCCTCGATTTGAGCGGTGGAGCAATTGCCACGGCGAATCCACACGACGCGGGGTGCTGTTAGCGCCATCTGCCCCAGCTCCTGGAAATCCGAATCCCTGGTCACGATGGCCAGCCCATGCTCCAACGCATATCGCCAGATGTCAATATCAACGGCGCGTTCCAGACCAGCCTCACGCACATGTACGGAGTCGGGAAACAAATCGGCCAGGCGCTTGGCCAGCGCAGGCGCAAGGTTCTGATCGAACAGGAGCTTCACGCGGCGAGCGTGAATTGAAGACGTTCGCGGTCGGCCGCGTAGGCCAGGCACGCCTGGATGTCGGTCGCCGTGAGGTCTGGAAAGTCGGTCAGAATCTCCGCGCCTGTCATGCCGGAGGCAAGGTATTCAAGTACCTCGTACACGGTGATGCGCAAGCCTCGAATGCAGGGCTTGCCGCCGCGTTTGCCAGCTTCGATGGTGATGATGTCGCGGTAGTGCATGGCATTCCCCGAAGGTTCAGGAGCAAGGAAAGTCCGGCGCAGGCTTGCTGGTTTCTGGTTCGGGCCTTGGCCAAGAGTAGTCATGCAGTATACGAATACTCTGCCTCGCGGCGTTCTTGTGCGCTTACCCCATCAAGCAACGCACTGCGGTTTTGCGCGTCGCCGAAGCCGTTGCTATAGCTTGCCACGAAAACCGGACCATCGTGATCAAATGGCGTTTTGCCACCAGGCGGTACGTTGCCAGGCAGCATGTCGCGGAGTTTGCGGGCCTGCCGCCGCGGGCGAATGCGGAGATCGAATGAACCAACGACGACGATGGATGCTTGCGCTTGGAGCTGTGCTCTCAGGCCCCGCCACGCCGCCGGCAGGTGAAGGTATCGAATGAAGCGGCGCTTGTCGGTTCCGCGACACCTGCCACGATTTCGCGGGTCATGCTGCTACGGGCCGATGAGGTGATTCAGTGAAAATCGTTCACCGCCGCATGACCCATGCCCGTGCACACTTGCGTGCGGAAGGCCGTCAATGACAGGCGTGCCACCGACCGACCCACGGCCCGCCACCCGGCCCAGCCCGCATCGCGGACGCTTGTTCCGCAAATACCTGCTGCTGATACTGTCGCTGGTGACCCTGGTGCTGCTGGCGTCCAGCGGCATTAACCTGTACTTCTCGTACCAGGAGAACCTCACCGCGCTGGCCAGCCTGCAGCGCGAGAAGGCGATAGGCGCGGCCTCGCGCATCGAGCAGTACATTCGCCAGGTTTCGCAGCAGCTGGTTTACGCGGCGTTGCCGCAGATCGACGCCGGTGACGTGGAGTTGCGCCGCATCGAATTTCTCAAGCTGCTGCGCCAGGCGCCCGAGGTGACCGACATCGCGCAACTGGATGCGGCCGGCCACGAGCAGATTGCCGTGTCGCGGCTGGGGATGGACATCGTGGCGTCGGGCAAGGACCGTTCGCGAGAACCGGCGTTCCTGAACGCCAGGCGCGGCCAGCCCTGGTATGGCCTGGTGTATTTCCGCAAGGAGACCGAGCCCTACATGACGATCGCCACGCGCTCGGGCAGCGACAAGGGGCCGGTGACGGTGGCCGAGGTCAACCTCAAATTCATCTGGGACGTGGTGTCGCGCATCAAGATCGGCGACAAGGGCAAGGCCTACGTGGTGGACCGCAATGGCTTGCTGGTGGCGGACCCCGACATCGGACTGGTGCTGCGCAAGACCAATGTGGCCCAATTGCCCCACGTCAAGGCGGCCGCCAATGTCCGCAGCGCCGACGAACCCGCCATGGAGTCGGTGGATATCGCCGGGGTGGCGGTGCTGGCATCGGTCGCCCCCATAGAGTCGCTGGACTGGAGGGTGTTTGTGGAGCAGCCGGTAGCCGAGGTCTACGCAAAACTCAACGCCTCCATCCTGCGCATCGGCATGTTGCTGCTGGCCGGCCTGGTCATCTCGGCGCTGGCGGCATCCGCGCTGGCACGCAGCATGGTGCGCCCGATACGCACGCTGGACGAAGGCGCGCGGCGCATTGGAGCCGGTGACCTGGACCAGCAGATCGATATCAAGACTGGCGACGAACTGGAGGCCCTGGCGGACCAGTTCAACCGCATGACCGCGCAGCTGCGTGAGTCCTATGCGGGACTGGAGCGCAAGGTGGAACAGCGCACCAGCGCGCTGACCGAGGCACTTGAGCGGCAGACAGCAACGGCGGAGATTCTGAATGTCATCGCGAGCTCACCGTCCGACGTGCGGCCGGTGCTGGAGGCAGTCGCGGAGCGTTCGCGCCTGCTGTGCTTGGCCGACGCCAGCAGGGTCTGGCTTCTGAACGGCGACCACTTACGCTCGATGACCGGCTTCAAGCTCGAAGATGGTTCCGAATCGGGCCGCGACGAAGTGCTGCCTTTGATTGGCACATCGGTGATCGGCCGAGCCTTTGCCGACCGACGCACCGTACACGTGGACGATGTGACCGCGCTGATTGATTCGGAGTTCCCGGATTCGCGCGAGATTCAGGCGCGCCACGGGTTCCGCACCGTGCTGGGCGTGCCGATGCTGCGCGAGGGGGTGTCGATCGGGACCATTGGCGTGTATCGCAAGCAGGTGCAAGGGTTCTCAAAGGCAGAAGTCCGCCTGGTCGAAACCTTCGCCGACCAGGCCGTGATCGCGATCGAAAACGTGCGCCTTTTCAACCAGACCCGGGAGGCGCTGGCCAAGGTCGAGGAACGCACGCTTGAATTGACCGAGTCGCTGGAGTACCAGACCGCCATCAGCGACGTGCTGCGCGTCATCAGCGAGTCGCCGACCGACGTGACGCCGGTGTTCGAGGCGATCATGGACAGTGCGATGCGCTTGTTTACCGCGCCCATCGCTGCCGTGTTTCGGCATGACGGCCAGCGGGTTCATCTGGTGGCCACGCGCGGCTGGTCGGAGCAGGCGATCGACGATGCACGGCGGCATTATCCGGCACCGCCGCACGGACGGATGATGAGCGGCCGCCTGATCCTGTCCGGACAGGCTCAGGTCGAGGACGATACCCATACCGACCCCAACTACGATCCGGAAACGGCGAAGGTGGGCTCGTGGCGCCGAATGATTGGCGCGCCGATGCTCAAGGACGGCGCTACAGTGGGCGCGATTGTCATGGCCTGGCCTGACCCAGGGCCGACCCCCCAGCGGCAGTCCGACCTGCTCAAGACCTTTGCCGACCAGGCCGTCATCGCGATCGAGAACGTGCGCTTGATCAACGAGACCAAGGAGGCGCTGGAGCGGCAGACGGCGACTGCGGAAATTCTTCAGGTGATCAGCAGTTCGGTGGCCGATGCGCAGCCGGTGTTCGCCAAGGTTCTGCAAAGTTGCGAACAGCTGTTCGGCGGCCAGCAGCTGATGATTCTCCTGCTGGGCGACGACGGGTTGCTGCATATTGGCGCGATGCGCGGCCCGGCATCCGGGAAGATACGCGGTCTGTTTCCGGTTCCGCTGGAAGGCACGGCCATTGAGCAGGCCATCCGCGAGCGTCGCGTGGTGAGTTACGCGGACGCACTCGATGGCTCCGACGTGCCGCCCGGCCTGCGTCGGATTGCCGAGCGCTTTGGCGAGAACTATTCGGTTGCGGTGGCGCCGATGCTGTGGGAGGAACGGGCGATTGGCGCGATCCTGGTGGGGCGGACCACGATGGAGCCGTTCGGCGAGAAGGAGTTAAGCCAGTTGCGCACCTTTGCCGACCAGGCCGTAATCGCCATCCAGAACGCGCGCCTGTTCAACGAAATCCAGGACAAAAGCCGCCAGCTCGAAATTGCCAACCAGCACAAGAGTGAGTTCCTGGCCAATATGTCGCACGAGTTGCGTACGCCGCTCAACGCCGTCATCGGTTTCTCCGAGGTGCTGCTGGAACGTATGTTCGGTGAACTCAACGAAAAGCAGGAGGACTACCTGAAGGACATC
>JANYBQ010000434.1 GCA_025360705.1 Betaproteobacteria bacterium
CGCAGCCATCACAGCGGGGTCATGTTCCCCGTCCTCGATCAACATGCTGATCAGGCCCAGCTTGGCGGCGCTCGACGCCCGGATGAACTGCTCCAGCCGCGGCGTGGTGCGCGGAATGATGAGCGCACGTTTGTTGAGCGACAGCACTTCGCAGAATGTGTTGTAGCCACCCATTGCTACAACCCCCGCAGCACCGGCAACCAGGGCTTCCAGGTTGCTGTGAAAAGTAATCGCATCGACGCGTTTGAGCTTCGCGGCGCGATTCATGAACTCGGTCTGACGCTCCGGCTGCATGAACGGCCCCAGCACCAGAAGCGCCGGGTACGGTAGCAGGGCGTCATGCTCATAGGCACTCAGAACCCAGTCGATCAAACCCTCGCCGTCTCCACCACCGCCCGTGGTGACCAATATATAGGGCTTTCTTGTGATCTCGGGCAAACGTGGCGGTGCACCTGCCGTGGATACCTCGCGCGCCAGATAACCCGTGTAACTAATTTTCTTGCGCACGCTGGACAACAACGGGATGCCTTGCAGCGGCTCGCAGATTTGCGGCAAGCCGTAAATCCAGATTTCGTCGTACAGGTCGCGCAGCGCGGGCAAGACCTTCTTGCGCCGCCATTCAGGCGCCAGCAATTTGGGCTCGTCCATCACGTCACGCAGGCCCAACACCAGCCGTGTGCCGCGCTGTTTGAGCATTTCCAGCGTGTCAAGGACCTCGCCGCGCAGGCCCAGCGGTTCCTTGTCGACGATGAAGATATCCGGGTCGAACATATCGGCGGTGTGGCGGATGATGGACGCTCGCATCAGCAACATCTGCTCTATGTCGATATGCAGGTTGAGCGCCGTGTATTCACCATTGCGCAGCTTTACCACGCCCGGTACACGCACGAAGTCCACGCGCGAACGAAAGTCGAAACTGCCGATGATCGGCGAGCCGGAAAGTATCAGCACTGACAGGTGCTTGAACCGGTCGACCAGCGCATGGGCGATGGTGCGGCAGCGGCGCAAATGGCCCAAGCCGAATGTGTCGTGGCTATAGATAAGGATGCGGGTGTCGGTACGTTCTCGCTGCATGGTCTTCTCCGTATGAACCCAGCTCGCCTGCAGTTATTTCATCTCTATGCCTGGAGCGACGCGAAATTATAGTTCGGCAAAAATGGCTATGACCCGCTCAGCGCGACGCGATTGCGACCTTCATTCTTGGCCGTTTGCAGTGCCTGCTCGGCCCTGGCAAACAAGTCATCAGAGCCCTGCGCGCCCGCCGCACGCCCCGCCACGCCTATGCTGACGGTAATCGCTTGCCGCGCGCCTTGTGCTTCTCGCAGCGCCTTGCGCGCGCCGACTTCAATCTCGCGGCGCAGGCGTTCGGCGACTGCCACGGCCGCAGTCGGCGCAGTGTGTGTTGCGAGGATCGCTATCTCCTCACCGCCATAACGCACCAGCAGATCGGACCCGCGCAAGCTGGCGCTCAGGATGCGCCCGATCTGGGTTAGCACCTGATCGCCGACCGTGTGACCGTAGTTTTCGTTTACAGCCGCGAAATGGTCGATGTCCAGCAGCAGCACGGAGACCGCCAGCCCGTGGCGCTCCACACGCCGCATTTCCTGCTGCATGAGCGCGTCCAGGTAATGGCGGCTGCGCAAGCCTGTCAATGCGTCGGTCACCTGCGCCCGGTCCAGCGAGGAGAGGTGCCGCACGTTGAGCACGGTTGCCAGCGAGGAGCGCGTGCCAAGCCAGACAAAACATGCACAACCCATGAACAGCGCCGGTACGAGCAGGTCCGCTACGTCTTGATGGCGCTCCCAAAAAGCTATCAGGTAGGCAAGATAACCCGCAAAGAAAACGACTACCAGGGCGGTCAAAACGCGCCACTGCACCCGCAGGGGACCGGCGGGCAACTGCGCGAGCAACTTACCCGTCGTCCAAAGGGATGCCGCGAGCAGCGCCAGCGCGACAAGCACCAACATAGTGGCCAGAAAATTCAGCATCGAATCCTGCCCGTCACCGTTGTTTTTCGCGCAAGTGCGCAGCGATGCAGTTTACCCCGGCCGCACAGTGATTCCACCGGTTGGCAGTCAAGACCGAAGTTGTCAGCGCATCAGACTCGCCAGCTTGGCCTTGTACTGCGGCAACGCGGCGAGCATGGCCGCGCGACCGGCTTGGATCAAGCGGCGGCGGGATGAAAAGTCCGTACCGCTCACCCCCTTCAAAGCCGGCGTTACGACCACATCCGCGTCGCGCAATTCAAAGGAGTTGATACTTTTAGCCATGATGGAAAATGTTTGCAACAGGACTTGCAGCGGCCCTTCAGCTGTATTGCCCAGTGGCACGTTGGAAATGTCGACCGCGATCACAAGTTCGGCCCCCATTTGGCGTGCGTAACGGACCGGTACCGGTGCCACCAGACCGCCATCCACATATTCATGCGTGCCGATGCGCACCGGCTGGAATACCGACGGCACGGCGCTCGAAGCCCGTACCGCGGACCCGCTGTCGCCCCGCCGGAACAGGATGCCTTCGCCACTGTTGAGATCGGTCGCAACGATGCCCAACGGAATCGTCATATCCTCAATCAACTTGCCTGCCACTTGCAAGTTGACGTAACGCGCAAGGGCTTCGCCGCGCAACATGCCACGGCCGAAGATGGGCAAAATCCAGTCGGTCAGCGTCGCCTCCTCCATGTTTTCGGCAACCTGCTGCAGCTGGGCTCCGCTTTTGCCACTGGCGTAAATTGCGGCCACCAGGCTTCCGGCGGAGGTGCCGACCACCAAGTCCGGCTTGAGACCCGCTTCTTCCAATACCTGAATCACTCCGATATGCGCGAATCCGCGTGCCGCGCCGCCACCGAGTGCCAAGCCGACTTTGGGCAGCCGTTTGGGCGCAGGCACAGGTTCAAGCGGCACTTCGACCGGCGTTGTCGGGATGGGGCTTAAGGCGCAGCCGCACAGCAATGCGGCCAGCACCACCACCGAGAGCCATGCCGGCAACCGTTGCGAGAATAGATGAAATCTCATGTAGCTAGACGGGAATGGGGGCGCGACACTGGCGCCACGTGGGAACGACCGATCCCGGTTTATGCTCGCGGATTGCGCGGCGCCCAGCAATCGGTGCAATTAAAGAGTGGTTCGAAATGAAAGTTTTCAAAATGGTCGGTCTGGCAGTAGTAGTAATCGCGGCGGCGGTTGTCGGCGCGGGCCAAATCGGCCTTTTGGCGGGATCGCTTCCCGCCAACCTCGGCGTTGCCAACGGGCGCTTGCCAGCACCGTCACTTACCCCCAACAGCGTTTCCAGCCAAGCCGCGCTGTATCCAGAGCATCCCCAACTGGCCTACGCCGCCATCGCACCGCTTCAATTTAGCGGCGACGGCGAGGCGGCGATGCTGCGTCTGGCGGCATTGCTGCAAGAGTCGCGGGGCACGGTGATCGTTACCCAACGACCCGACTACATCTATGCCCAATGCAGCACTCCCGTGCTCAAGTTCACCGACGATGTGGAATTTTGGCTGGACAAGCCAGCAAGCGCGATCCAGTTCAGGTCCGCGAGCCGGCTCGGTCGAAAAGACTTTGGAGTCAACCGAGCGCGGATGGAGGCCATCCGCG
>JANYBQ010000435.1 GCA_025360705.1 Betaproteobacteria bacterium
CGCGGATGGCCTCCATCCGCGCCAAGTTTCAAGCCTAACCTACCGCCGCCTCTTCCGGCTTGGCTTTGCCCTCTTTCCTGGGTAGCGGCGAAATGTCGAGCAGGACTTCAGTCTTGCTTTCGTCTTTGTCGTCGATGTCCACCGTGAGGCGGCCGCCATCGGTAAGGCGTCCGAACAACAGTTCGTCGGCCAGCGCACGACGAATCGTGTCCTGAATCAAACGCTGCATCGGACGGGCACCCATCAACGGGTCGAAGCCCTTCTTGCCCAGGTGCTTGCGCAGCTTGTCGGTAAACGTGACGTCGACCTTCTTGTCAGCCAACTGCGTCTCCAGCTGAAGCAGGAACTTGTCGACCACGCGCAGAATCACGTTTTCGTCCAGCGCCTTGAAACTCACTGTCGCGTCCAGCCGGTTGCGGAACTCCGGTGTGAACAGGCGTTTGATATCGGCCATCTCATCACCGACTTCGTGTTTGGTGGTAAAGCCAATCACTGCCTTGTTCATGGCTTCGGCACCGGCATTGGTGGTCATGACGATGATGACATTGCGGAAGTCGGCTTTTCGTCCATTGTTATCCGTCAGGGTGCCATGGTCCATCACCTGCAACAACACGTTGAAGATGTCTGGATGCGCCTTTTCGATCTCGTCCAGCAACAGGACGCAATGCGGCTTCTTGGTCACCGCTTCGGTCAACAACCCGCCCTGGTCGAAACCGACATAACCCGGAGGCGCGCCAATCAGGCGGCTCACTGCATGGCGTTCCATGTATTCGCTCATGTCGAAACGAATCAGGTCAATACCCATGATGTAGGCAAGTTGCTTGGCGGATTCAGTCTTGCCGACGCCGGTGGGTCCACTGAACAGGAAAGCGCCGATCGGCTTGTCGCCTTTACCCAAGCCAGAACGCGCCATCTTCACGGCGGAAGCCAACACATCCAGCGCTTTGTCTTGCCCGAAAACTACGTTCTTGAGGTCGCGCTCCAACGTCTTCAGTTTGCCGCGGTCGTCGTTGGACACATTGGCCGGAGGAATACGCGCGATCTTCGCCACGATTTCCTCGACCTCTGTCTTCGTAATGGTTTTCTTGCGTTTGGACACCGGCAAGATACGTTGCGCAGCGCCTGCTTCATCGATTACGTCGATTGCCTTGTCCGGCAGATGCCGGTCGTTGATGTATTTCGCGCTCAACTCCGCAGCGGCCTGCAATGCTGCAACGGCGTACTTCACGTTGTGATGTTCCTCGAAGCGGGACTTCAAACCTTTCAGGATCTCAACCGTCTGCTCGACCGACGGCTCGACCACGTCGATTTTCTGAAACCGGCGCGACAAAGCCGCGTCTTTCTCGAAGATGCCGCGGTACTCGGTAAAGGTAGTGGCGCCTATACATTTCAACGCACCGGAGCTCAGTCCCGGCTTCAGAAGATTGGATGCGTCCAGCGTGCCGCCAGAGGCGGCACCCGCGCCTATCAGCGTATGAATCTCGTCGATAAACAGAATGCCGTTTGGCTTGTCCTTGAGCGACTTGAGCACCCCTTTAAGCCGTTGTTCGAAATCACCGCGGTATTTGGTACCCGCAAGCAACGCGCCCATGTCGAGTGAATACACCACCGACTCGGCCAGAATATCGGGCACGTCTTTCTGGGTAATACGCCATGCCAAGCCCTCCGCGATGGCGGTCTTGCCGACTCCGGCTTCCCCGACCAGCAAAGGGTTATTTTTACGGCGCCGGCACAGGATCTGAATAACCCGTTCCACCTCGTACTCACGCCCGATCAGTGGATCGATCTTGCCTTCCTTGGCCAGCTGATTCAAATTCTGGGTGTATTGCTCCAGAGGAGACTGCTTTTCGTTTTTCTCGCCGCCATCCTCGGCCTCGGCCTGGCTTTCACCTGCCTTGTTGGGCTCCGGCGGATCGCTTTTCTTGATGCCGTGCGCAATGAAGTTCACCACGTCCAGGCGCGTCACGCCTTGTTGATGCAGGTAATACACCGCATGCGAATCCTTTTCGCCAAAAATCGCGACCAGCACGTTGGCACCCGTCACCTCCTTCTTGCCGCTGCCGGTGGACTGAACGTGCATGATCGCGCGTTGAATCACGCGCTGGAAGCCGAGCGTGGGCTGGGTGTCTACGTCGTCCGCGCCCGCGACCTGGGGCGTGTTGTCCTTGATAAACGTCGACAGGGATTTGCGCAAGTCGTCGATGTTGGCGGAACAAGCGCGCAACACCTCGGCGGCGCTGGGGTTGTCCAGCAACGCAAGCAGCAGATGTTCCACCGTAATGAATTCATGACGCTGCTGGCGCGCCTCGACGAAGGCCATATGCAAACTAACTTCCAGTTCCTGGGCAATCATGTGACTTCCTTTGGCCTTGCTGCGATGTTTAACTGTAATCCGATTTCGATCTCGGGGCTCGCGATAGTCTCTTGCTTACAACTCGATCGGCTCACTGACGCACTGCAGCGGATGTCCCGCCCTGTGCGCCGCGTCCAGCACCTGGTCGACCTTGGTCGCGGCGACATCCTTTGAGTAAACCCCGCAGACGCCCCTGCCTTCCAGATGAATCTTCAACATAATCTGAGTCGCGGATTCCAGGTCCTTGCTGAAAAACTCCTGAATGACAACTACCACGAATTCCATCGGGGTGTAGTCGTCATTCAGCATCACCACCTGGTACATCTGCGGCGGCTTGACCTTTTGCGTACGGCGCTCAAGTACAACTGAATCGCCGCCATCGCCCTCGGGCAATTTGACCGGGGTCACGGGAGGTTTTACAGGAGACTGGGTTGCCATGTTTTCATTCTATCGACGAGATCGATGCATTGCCGCACCACAATGAATTGGTGTCGACTTTTCAGCATTCAAGTGAGGAATCGGAAAAGCCGTCCAAAACCTTGCGGTGGGGCGGATTTCGAAGCAGGCGCGACCGACGGTCGCGGCCGTGCGTTCAACTACATATTCGATCAGCACTTCCCAATCTGACGGAGAGCCCGTAGGCGCGCCAATTCGCTGAAGCCAGATCACCAAGCGTGGCCCCAGCCATGGCCCCGTTTCGCTCGATCCGGCTCAGGTCATGAGTGTCTTCTGAACTGGATGCTCAGTTGCGGGCGCGGGCAGTCCAAGGACGCCTGGAAGGTCTCCATCATGGCTGCT
>JANYBQ010000437.1 GCA_025360705.1 Betaproteobacteria bacterium
TACGATTCATGACGGATCCTCTATGGTGTTTGTGAAGACCTCGGTCTATCACGCTTTGGGCACTTTGATGCCGTATCCATCAGAGGATCCACCTCGCTCAAGCGGGCTTGTTCTTCCTGATAGGCGGCTGTTCATCTCAGCTCTCCAATTCCCTTGCCCGTGGGCAGGGAGGCTTCCATAGCATCTCCCTGTGTTATCGATCGTCTGGCTAAATATGTATTCGGCGTGATGCTATGTATTGGGCGTGATGTCGTCTGTCAATGCCAATCCTCGTCCTCAGGTAATCGGCGCGGGATTGAACAACACCAGCGCGTTGTGCAACTTCCAGTGTTCGGCCCAGGTCTTCTTGCCGCTGGCAACCTCGAGCATCAGGCGGAACAGCTCCCAGCCGACGTCTTCAATCGTTGCCTCGCCGGTGGCGATGCGGCCGGCATCGACGTCCATCAGGTCGTGCCAGCGCCGCGCCAGGTCGCTGCGCGTGGCGACTTTGATAACCGGTACTTGTGCCAGGCCATAAGGCGTACCTCGACCCGTGGTGAAGACATGCAAATTGATGCCGGCGGCCAATTGCAAGGTCCCGCATATGAAGTCACTGGCCGGTGTGGCCGCGTAAATCAAACCCTTTTGTCGCACCTTCTCGCCTGGCGCCAACACACCCACGATGGGTGCGGTGCCGGATTTGACGATCGAGCCCATGGCCTTCTCGACGATATTGGACAAACCGCCCTTCCGGTTGCCGGGCGTGGTGTTGGCGCTGCGGTCCACCTGGCCTTTTTCAAGGTAAAGGTCGTACCAGGCCATCTCGCGGATCATCGCCTCGGCCACCTCGGTGTTGATGGCACGCGCTGTAAGCTGGTCGATGCCGTCGCGCACCTCCGTCACTTCCGAGAACATCACGGTCGCGCCGGCGCGCACCAGCAAGTCGCTCGCGAAACCCACCGCCGGGTTCGCGGTGACGCCGGAAAAAGCGTCGCTGCCGCCACACTGCACCCCTACCACGAGTTCGGACGCGGGACAGGTTTCGCGCCGGCGCATGTTCAAGCGTTCCAGATGCACCTTGGCCTGGCGCATGACCGAGTCGATCATGGACATGAAACCGATATGTTCTTCATCCTGAAGGCACACCACGTCCAGCTTGTCGTCCCCTGGCGCGCCACCGCGCTGGTCCGTTATTGGGATCACGCCAGGCGGCAAAAGGCGTTCAGGCTGGAGCTTTTCGCAGCCCAGGCTAACTATCATCACTTCCCCGCCGAAGTTCGGATTCAGGCTGATATTGCGCAGCGTACGGATCGGGATGATGGCATCGGGTGCGTCGATCGCCACGCCACAGCCGTAGCTATGTTCCAGCCCCACGACATCGTCCACATTTGGATACCGGGATAGCAGTTCGGCCTTGATGCGTTGCACCGCAAAGTCCACCACCCCGGCCACGCATTGCACGGTGGTGGTGATGGCCAAAATGTTGCGGCTGCCGACCGAACCATCGGTATTGCGATAGCCCTCGAAGGTGTGGCCCGCCAGCGGCATCAATGGCACGGGTTTAACCGTGGCCATCGGCAGCTGGGTCAGCGCGCGCGCCGGTGGCATTCGCAGGATCCGTTCATGCACCCAGCTGCCAGCAGGAATGTCGCGTAACGCGGTACCGATCATCACGTTGTAACGCAACACGGCCGCGCCGGCGGCAATATCGACCAGACTTAACTTGTGCCCTTGCGGGACCTGTTCGCGCAGCTGTAGGCCGCATGGAAAAACCGTGCCTGCCGGCAGGCCACCGTCATTCGCAACGATGGCGACGTTGTCGGCCGCATGCATGCGAATAAAAAGCGGATCCATCGGAGCGTTCTTTTTACCAGCGCAGCACTGAGCGATCGCCTTGCTTGTGGACGCGTGCCGGGCTGGCCTAGGCCAGCGTGTACGCCGTCTTGACCGTGGTGAAAAATTCCTGCGCGTAACGGCCCTGTTCGCGCGGCCCGTAACTCGAACCCTTGCGCCCGCCAAAAGGCACGTGGTAGTCCACCCCTGCGGTGGGCAGGTTGACCATCACCATGCCGGCCTGGCTCTGGCGCTTGAAATGCGTGGCGTGTTTGAGCGAGGTGGTGGCAATGCCAGCCGAAAGACCGAACGGCGTATTGTTCGCCTCGGCCAGCGCTTCTTCGTAACCCTTGACGCGGATGATGTTGGCCACCGGACCGAATATCTCTTCGCGGTTGATGCGCATCTGCGCGATAGTGTCGATCAGCAATGCGGGCGCCATGAAATAACCCTCGGTGTCCCTCTTGAGCCGCTCACCACCGGCTACCAGCGTCGCACCCTCGGCAGTGCCGATGGCGATGTATTCCATGTCCTGATCGAGCTGCGACTGCGAAGACACCGGCCCGATGTCGATTCCGGCCTGCAAGGCATCACCAACCTTGAGCGAGGCCATGCGGGTTTTGATAGCTTCGACAAAACGCGGGTAGATGCCGTCGGTGACGATCAGCCGGCTGGAGGCGGTGCAGCGCTGGCCGGTGGAGAAGAAAGCGCTCTGCACGCTCAGTTCCACCGCCTGGCCCAGGTCCGCATCGTCCAGGACGACCTGCGGGTTTTTGCCGCCCATTTCGAGTTGCACCTTCTTGAGCCGCGCCGCGCATTGCTGCGCGATACGTCCGCCCACAAGCTGCGACCCCGTGAAGCTGATGCCGTCGATGCCGTCGTGGTTGACGAGCGGGTCACCGATAACACTGCCGCGCCCCATGACCAGATTGAACACCCCCGCCGATATGCCGCTGCGGCTGATGATGTCGGCCAGCGCCCAGGCGCATCCCGGCACCAGGTCAGCCGGTTTGAACACCACGCAGTTGCCGTAGGCCAGCGCGGGTGCGATCTTCCACGAAGGAATCGCGATCGGGAAATTCCACGGCGTGATCAGGCCTATGACGCCTAGCGGTTCACGGGTGACTTCCACCCCGATCCCAGGTCGCACCGATGGCAGGATTTCCCCAGCCAGGCGTAGGCATTCACCGGCGAAAAATTTGAAGATATTGCCGGCCCGCGTGGCCTCGCCGATACCTTCGGGTTTGGTCTTGCCTTCTTCGCGCGCAAGCAGCATACCCAGCTCTTCGCGCCGGGCCAGAATTTCGGTACCGATCTTGTCCAGTGCGTCGGACCGCGCCTGGATGCCCGAGGCCGACCAGGACGGGAATGCCGCGCGTGCGGCGTGTACCGCTGCATCCAGTTGCACGGCGCTGGCCTGGGTGTAGTGGCCCACCACGTCGGCCAAGTTGGAAGGGTTGATGTTGGGGGTGTAGTCGCTGCCGGCGAGCCATTCGCCGCCAATCAGATTGTTGTGCTGTTGTGGCATGGGGTTCTCCTGAAGCGTAATTGTTTTATTGCGATCCGAGCGTCTTTATCAGGGCGGAAAGTTGCTCTACTTCGGCCGGCTTCAGATCGGTCAGCGGCGCACGCACCGGGCCGGCGTCGTGCCCGACGATTCTTGCGCCGGCCTTGACGATGCTCACCGCGTAACCCTGCATGCGGTTGCGGATCGCCAGATAGGGCATGAAGAAGTCGTGCAACAAGCGGTTCTGCGTTGCGCTGTCGTCAGAGGCCACGGCGCGGTAGAACTGCATCGCGGTTTTGGGAATGAAGTTGAACACTGCTGACGAATACACCGGCGTTCCCAGCGCCTTGTAGGCCGCGGCGTACACCTCGGCGGTCGGCAAACCACCGAGGTATGCAAACCGCGACCCCATGCGCTGGTAGATCGCCACCATGGCCTCGATTTCGCCCACACCGTCCTTGAAACCGATCAGGTTCGGGCAGCGATCCGCCAGAATCGCCAGTGAGTCGGGCGTGAGTTTGCAGACGTTGCGGTTGTAGACGATGACACCGAACTGGACGCTGTTGCATACCGCCTGCACATGGGCGATCAAACCCTCCTGCCCGGCTTCGGTCAGGTAATGCGGCAGCAACAGGATGCCATGTGCGCCCAGCCGTTCGGCCTCTTGTGCGCAGGCAATCGCGAAACGCGTATTGCCACCGGCACCGGCAATGATGGGAACCTTGCCACGGCAGGTATCGACCGCGGTCTTGATGATGGCCGGGTACTCGTCGCCGCTGAGCGAAAAAAACTCGCCGGTGCCACCAGCGGCGAATAGTGCGGTCGCGCCGTATGGCGCGAGCCATTCGAGCCGCTCGATATAGCTGGCGGGGCGGAAGTTGCCGTGGTCGTCGAAGTCGGTGACCGGAAAGGACAACAGCCCGGATCCGATGATGGTTTTTAGGTCTTGGGGGGTCATGAAGGGACTGTGATTAAGGGCTGCGTGTGTGACGATCATTACTGGTAGGCGAGCGGAAAGCGTGAGAACCGTGGCTCGGGCAATCCACGAATGCCGACATCAAGCGCAAATACAGCGCCGCTCAATCCGGCTGCTGCCCCGGCGGGCTGGATCGACGTGACGAACAACACGTCGAGTTGCGGGCCCCCAAAGGCACACATCGATGGTTTGGCCACTGGCAAATGAAACGACGCGAGGAGTTTCCCGCCTGACGTAAATCGATGTACCTGGCCGGCATCGTTGCCGCAAATCCAGTAGTGACCCCCGGCATCAACCGCGGCGCCGTCAGGACGGCCCGGCAGGTGAGTCATATCGACAAACTCGCGCCCGCCACCCGCTTTGCCATGTTCCAGGTCGAAGTCGAAGGCCCATATTTTCTGGACGCTGGGATGCGAATCGGAAAAATACATCGTCTTGTCATCGGGGCTGAAGGCCAGCCCGTTGGGTGTGATAAGGCCTTCGCAATGAGGCTCGCTCAGGCCACGCTCATCCAGGCAAAACCAGGCACCGGCCGGCGCGGCCAAATCCATGCTCATACACATGGTGCTGACCCAGAACCGCCCGCGCGCGTCGCAGCGGCCATCGTTGAAACGCATATTGGCTTGCCGATGGGTGATGCAAGCAAGGGTGTCCACCTTGAGCCTTGGTGGGGTTAGTAATTCGACCGCAAAAATACCGGTTTCCATCGCAGCGATGAGACCGCCGCGCTCACTTAACGCGATACACCCAACGCGTTCCGCGGTGTCCCAGGTTTGCTGGGTTTGGCTGGCCCAGTCGTAGCGGTGGATATGGCGGCCTTCGATGTCAATCCAATACAGCGCCTGCGCCTGTATGTCCCACACCGGCGACTCACCCACGCGGTCGCGGGTTGTCGAAATGACCGTTACCTTGGACACAGCCTGCGCCAGCGTCATTCGAACGGACCCATGCGCACAAAGGCGCCGCCCTGGTGTTGCACCGCCGGGTCCGATAAATCTGGCGCCTGGGTCCTGGCGAACACCGCGTCACGGAACTTGTCCGCGCTGTCCTGAGCCACGTAACCGATGTGGCGCGCCTGCGTGTTGTCCCACCAGGTCACGGAGTTGTTGGATACTCCAAAAATAATCGTATGGCCCAACACCGGAGTGGTCAGACACGCCGTGATCAACCGATACAGGTCCTCGTAACTGAGCCAGGTCGCCAACATGCGCCGGTCGCGAGGCTCGGGAAATGAGGAGCCAATGCGAACACATGCGGTTTCGATGCCGTAACGGTCGAAATACATGCGCGAAATGTCTTCGCCAAAGGCCTTGCTTACGCCATAGAAACCGTCAGGTCGCGCAGGGCGGTCGGCAGTAATCGTTTCGGATTGTTTGTAGAAACCGGTGACGTGGTTCGAACTGGCGAACACGACTCTTTTTGTACTGTGTTTGCGTGCCGCTTCATACAAGTTGTAGACCCCCACGATATTGGCCTGAAGGATGGGCGCGAACGGCCCCTCCAGCGAAATGCCGCCCATATGAACAACCGCGTCCACTCCAGCCATCGTTGCGTGCACCGCGTCTGCATCGGCCAAGTCCGCCAGCATGATTTCTTCACCCGAGCGCGCAGGGCCGAAGTCACGCCGGTCGGACAGCCGCAAAGTTTCGCAATTGGCTTTCAGGCGCTCGCGCAGTGTTTGGCCCAGGTTCCCGGCGGCACCGGTTAATAACAGTCGTTGGTGAGCCTTGATCGTCATTGTTTGCCCGTAGTCGTATTCCTGTGGACGGATTGCGCTGCTCCACAAAGGCTGGACATTTACAACAGGTTTGCTATATTTGCCTACCATCCAACTTGTCTGTCATATGTTGTCTGACAACTGGATTTTCTCCGTTGAAGATTTGCCTGTCAAGCCATTTTGCCGAAAATAGTTAAAAGCCTCGTGTCTGAATTAAAGGATCCGCCCAGCACCGGTTCGGTTGAGCCGATACGCCTGCGCCGCCCGCGCGGCCTGGTAATGGAGATTGTCGGCAGCCTCACGGACAGCATTCGCGCCGATAACCTGCATCCCGGCGACAAGCTCCCGACGGAAGCGGAAATCATGTTGCGATTCGATGTAAGCCGCACCGTGGTACGCGAGGCGCTTTCAAAACTGCAAGCCCGCGGTCTGGTGCAAACCAGGCATGGCATCGGAACCTTTGTGTGCCAGCGCGAGTTGAGCGGAATCTTCAAGATCTCGGCTCAGGATTTCGCCACTGTGGCGGATGTCATCGCGGTGCTGGAGCTGCGCATCAGCTTGGAGACCGAGGCTGCGGGCTTGGCGGCCCAACGCAGAACCAATGCCCAGCTAAAGGCGATGCAGGCCGCGCTGCGCGCTTTTCAGAGTTCGATCAAGCAAGACTCCGACGCGGTACCGCCCGATTTCCAATTTCATATGGAAATCGCCCGCGCCACCGGTAACCGGCATTTCGCCGATTTAATGACTTATCTTGGGACGATGATCATCCCACGTACGCGTGTCAACACGCCGCGCAATGCACCGGAAGGCCGACTCAACTACCTGCAACGGGTAAACGGTGAACACGAGAGCATTTATGTTGCGATACGCGATCAGGATGCCGAGGCGGCGCGGGCCGCGATGCGTACACATCTGAGCAACAGCCGCGAGAGACTTCGCAAAACACAGACATCGACGCCTAAGGCGAATCGGCGCAGTTAATTCGGAAATTTTTACTTGACTGGGGGACCGTTGTACGACGACTGACTAGCGCGACAGCCGAAACACCGCTGTAGTCGCAAGCAAATTCGCCGCCGTCCGAATCACAACACCCGCGTGCAATCCGAAACTGTCCTGAATTTTCAAGCCGTTACGCAGCGCCAGTACCTCGAAGTCGGCATAGGTTCCAACCCGGATATTGGGCGTGTCATACCACTGGTACGGCAGCCGCCGGGTCACCGGCATGCGGCCACGCAGAATGCTGAGGCGGTTTTGCCAATGGCCAAAATTGGGAAACGCCACGATGCCGATACGGCCGACGCGGGCGGTCTCCTGCAACATCACTTCGGTATTGCGCAAGTGCTGCAAGGTGTCGATTTGCAGCACCACGTCAAAACTTGCGTCATCGAACATTGCCAACCCCTCATCCAGGTTGAGTTGAATGACGTTGACGCCACGCTTCACGCAGGCCAACACATTGGTGTCGGCGATCTCGATCCCGTAACCGCCGCAGCCCCGCGTGGCCTGCAAATGCACCAGCATTTCTCCGTCGCCGCAACCCAGGTCCAACACGCGGGAACCTTCCGGCACCAGACGCGCAATAGCTTCCATCGTGGCCAGGTCGCTCATGCCGAAAAGCCCGGATCCCCGACATTCGCGTCTCCGTCGGGCAAAGCCATCCGGTCGAAGTATGAGCGGATCACGCGCATGTAACGCGGGTCATCGAGCAAGAACGCATCATGCCCATGTGGCGCGTCGATCTCGGCATAACTCACATCGCGCCGGTTGTCGAGCAACGCCTTGACCAGTTCGCGGCTGCGCTTGGGGGAAAAGCGCCAGTCGGTGGTGAAACTCACCAGCAGAAATCGGGCGCGGGCGCGCGCCAATGATCGACTCAGGTCGCCTTCGAAATCGCGCGCTGGGTCGAAATAATCCAACGCGCGCGTGATCAGCAAATAGGTATTGGCATCGAAATATTCGGCGAACTTGTCGCCTTGGTAACGCAGGTAACTCTCGATCTGGAACTCCACGTCCTGGGTGGTGTACCGGTATTCGGTCGGGCCTTGCGCCGGTTCGCCCACCGGCCAATTTTGGGGCAACGCCGCGCTGCGCAATGCACGACCGAACTTTTCATTCATCACGTCGTCGCTCAGATAGGTGATGTGTCCGATCATGCGTGCGATGCGCAGACCGCGTTTGGGCTTGGTCTCAGCGCGGCCGTCCTGCGCATAGAAGTTGCCGTCGTTGAAGTCCGGATCGGTGACGATCGCGCGACGCGCCACTTCATTGAAAGCAATGTTTTCAGCTGTGAGATTGGGCGCGCTGGCGATCACCACGGCGTACCGCACCCGTTGCGGATACTGCAGGGTCCAGCTCAGTGCCTGCATGCCGCCCAGGCTTCCTCCCATCACCGCAGCCAGGGTTTGAATTCGCATGACGTCAAGCAGTCGAGCCTGGGCGTCGACCCAGTCCTCTACCGTAAAGACCGGAAAGTCAGCTCCGTAGATCCGGCCGTTTTCAGGGTTGGTATGCATCGGGCCGGTCGAGCCAAAGCACGAGCCCAGATTGTTGATCCCGATCACAAAAAAGCGGTCTGTATCGAGCGCTTTGCCGGGCCCGATCATGTTGTCCCACCAACCGTCCGAAGTGTCCTGGCCGGCGTATAAGCCCGCCAAATGGTGCGACGCATTCAGCGCGTGCAAAACCAGTACCGCATTGGACCTTGCGGAATTCAGCGTGCCGTAGGTTTCGTAACAAATATCGTACGCGCGTATCGACGCCCCGCTACGCAGCGGCAGCGGGGCGTCGAAGTGCATCAGTGAAGGCGTGACGTGCATAAAAAACCCGGCAACGCTAAAAGCGGAGCCGGGTCGGGGTTACCGTATTTAGCTGATTTTCGTGGTTCGAAGACCGCGGTGCCCGCAAGCTGTAGCAAATCGGCACAGTCAACCAGTATAAGACCGGGTTGGACCTTCGATCTCTCGGATGTGGTTTCGTCTCACGCTCCGATTACTACGTCAATCTTCGTCTGGTTCTAAACCGTTTACCTGTCTGGTCGGCATGTTTTGCCCCGCCGTAACATATACAAAGCGGTCATCCCGTAAAAGAATTTGCAATATTTTTAACTTGGCGCATAATTTGGCCCGTATTGCCGAAAATCGGTAGTACTAGTTTGCGGTGAATAGTCAGTTTCGCGTCTGCTTTAAGTCTTCATTGGTTTGTTGATTGCGGTTATCGGACTCCATCGCGTTTTGAGTTATTTTCAGGAGTCCTTTCATGGGCAACAAACTTTACGTGGGCAATTTGCCCTATTCTTTCCGTGACGAAGATCTGCAGCAAGCCTTTGCCGCTCACGGTACCGTTTCCAGCGCCAAAGTCATGATGGAACGCGACACAGGTCGCTCCAAGGGTTTTGGTTTTGTCGAAATGGGTAGCGACGCGGAAGCGCAAGCTGCTATCAGCGGCATGAACGGCCAGCAATACGGTGGCCGTGGCTTGGTCGTCAACGAAGCTCGCCCGATGGAACCACGTCCTCCGCGTAGCGGCGGCGGTGGCTTTGGCGGCGGTGGTGGCGGCGGATACGGCGGTGGTGGTGGCGGCGGCGGAAGCCGCAGCGGTGGCGGCGGATACGGCGGCGCCAGCAGCGGTGGTGGCGGCGGAAGTCGTAGTGGTAGTGGTAGTGGTGGTGGTGGCGGATACGGCGGTGGCCGCAGCAGCTACTAAAACTAAGCCATGACTTGCGTGAAGCAAGTTGCTTCCTCAAAGAGGACCTTCGGGTCCTTTTTTACTGGCCATTCAATTACGCGATAACTGCTCCACCTTGCATGTGGGTCAGTCAGTTATGCTCGCTGGTGCGGCGTTTGCGCGGTCGGCCGGTCAAGCGTTTGTCAAATTGCAAGTTTGGCAACACCCGCATAAAAACCGCTTCAACGCCGATCTGCCAGGGAATGACAGGGTGACCTGCGCCCGCCTCAATTGCGGCGCATGCCTTGTCCGCAAGGCGACCGCCGACATCAAAAAATCGCATGGAATAAAGGTTGCCCCGGGGCGGGGCGTAGCGATGTAGCCCGGACAAATAGTCACTGTCTTCACCCCGCTAGCACGCAATTCACGCCGCAAAGATTCGCGGTAGCTCGCCGCACCTGTGATGAACGCCAGTCTCGCCACGGTGAAGCTGGGGCGTTTTCACTTCGCCGTTACCGGAGTCAAAAGGCCCTTGACCCGCCCCCGCATGACCATTACCTGATGCAGGTTGTCATATTCCATCGTGTCAGCCGAAAAGACGTCCTTGCCACGCAGAATCTCAACCGGCTTGTCGGACTCGACGCGCTCGGTATCCATGAAGGCGTGCAAATATTCGCCCCGAAACTCCATGCGTGGCGATGTCTGAATGCCCTTATCCACGATGGCCTCGCGCACGACCAATGCGTTGCCGAACAACTCCACCTCCGATGCATCGCCGTTCGTTAAAGCCCGGTTCGCGGTCGCCGTGGTCAATTGGCCCTGGTCATCGAAGGCGCGTATCTTGACCGTATCGATCTCGGTGCTGTCCGAGTCGGGGAAATGCCGCGCGGCGGCGCCGAACACTTCACTTTTGAGCCGGCCCGCTTCTACAAAGGTTCGGACCGAAAAATTCTTCATGAAATAGTCGGGATCGTGCCGCACCGGCCCCTCCACTGTCGACACACCAGCGCCCGGTGTGCTCTGCACGAGCCAGTAGGTGCCCAGGGCCAGCAGCGCCATCATCCCAACCGGCAGATAAATGGAGAGACGGTCCCACGCAAGCAACACAAACTTGGTCAAGCGCTGGCTTTTTCCAACAGGCTTGCGTATTTGCCGCAGGCCAGCAACAACAAATCGCAGAATTCACGCGCCGCGCCGTCACCGCCGCGCCTGCCGGACACGTAGTCCGCTGCCGCCAACACCTCGGCATGGGCATTGGGCGGTGCACAGGAGAATGCGCAACGTCGCATCAAGGGCAGGTCGGGCCAGTCGTCTCCCATGACAGCTACTTGCTCCCATTGCAAGCCAAGCGCGCTTAATGTCGTCTGTGCGGCAACCAGTTTGTCCTGTACGCCGAAATGAGCATGCGCTATGCCCAACGCCTGAAGACGCACGCGCAAAGCTTTGGAGTCACGTCCGGTAATGACGGCGGGCACTATTCCCGCGGCCTGCAGCAGCTTGAGTCCATGTCCGTCCAGCGTATGAAAGCGCTTCAAGGCCTCTCCCCTGGACGAAAAGTACAGGCCGCCGTCGGTCAGTACGCCATCCACGTCAAAAAAGGCCATCGAGACGCCTTGTGCTTTCAACAACAATGCCGGCGGATGAAGAACGGAGGGTTCCATCAAATTACCTTCGCCCGCATCAGGTCGTTGCTGTTAAGTGCCCCGCACAGTTTCCCGTCGTCGTCCACCACCAGCACGCTGGTAATGCAATGGCGCTCCATCAACTGGGCAGCATCGACCGCAAGCGCGTGCTTCAAAATTGTGCGGGGCGCCGGGTGCATTGCCTGCATGGCCGTGAACGCACGCAGATCGCTGCCTTTTTCGACCAGACGGCGCAGATCGCCATCGGTAAAAATGCCCAGCGCGCGCGCGTCAGCATCCACGATCGCCACTGCGCCCAGACCTTTGCGGCTCATCTCGCGCATCACCTCTGTCAGGCCGGCGGTCGGACCAATGCGGGGCACGGCGTCGCCGGTACGCATCACATCACGCACATGCGTCAGCAACTTTCTGCCCAAGGCACCACCGGGATGAGAGCGCGCGAAGTCCTCTACCTTGAAGCCACGCGCATCGAGCAAAGCCACTGCCAGCGCATCGCCCATCGCCAGTTGGGCCATGGAACTCGCCGTAGGCGCCAAGTTCAATGGACAGGCCTCCTTTGGCACACTGCAGTCCAGGACTACGTCCGCATGGCGCGCCAGAGTCGAATCCAGATTTCCGGTCAGCGCCACGACTGGCGCGCCGAGCCGCCGCACTACCGGCAGGATGGCAAGCAACTCCTGCGACTCGCCGCTATTGGAGATGGCGACCACCAGGTCGTCGTGCTTGATCATGCCCAAGTCGCCATGAATGGCTTCGCCGGCGTGAACGAATAAAGCAGGTGTTCCGGTGGACGCCAGCGTGGCGGCCATCTTGCGGCCGATATGGCCGCTTTTTCCCATCCCCATCACCACAACGCGGCCAACCACATCCAGCATCATTTTCACCGCGCGGGCGAACGACTCTCCAACACGCTGCTTGAGACCCAGCACCGCCGCGGACTCTATATCGAACGTCTCCTGCGCAAGGCGTATGGCCCTTTCGGCTTCAAAGGCAGTGTCTTGCACTGGTCTGGTGGTCATGCGGCCATTTTATAGACCGGGTCTGTCCGCTAGTATGTGGCGATGAACGCGCTCGAACTCACCCTGGTATATCTGCTGGCCGCGGTGCTCGGGGTCGTTGCCTGCCGCTCTCTCAAACTGCCTCCGATGTTGGGCTATCTGGCGGTTGGCGTGGTAATCGGCCCCAACGCCCTCGCCTTGGCCAAAAGTTCGGAAGGCATACGCCATCTGGGCGAGTTCGGGGTCGTGTTTCTGATGTTCGTGATCGGACTTGAATTCAATCTGGCCAAGCTGCGTGCGATGCGCGGCCATGTTTTCGGTCTGGGCCTGCTTCAGGTGGCGGTCACGATGCTGGTGGTAACACTGGCGGCCCTGCTGGTGGCGTCCATAGTGCCGGCGGCTTCGAGTATGAACGTGAGTTGGCAGACTGCGTTGGCACTCTCGGGCGCGCTGGCGATGAGCAGCACCGCGATTGTCGTGAAACTGATGGCCGAGCGGCTCGAGATGGACTCGGAACACGGCAAGCGCGTGATGGGCGCGTTGTTGTTTCAGGACCTTGCTGTGGTCCCGCTGCTGGTACTGATTCCGGCACTTGGGGCGACCGGTGAGCAACTGATCGGAGCGCTTGCGCTGGCCGCCTTGAAAGCCGCGGTTCTTATCACCGTTTTGTTGGTTGGAGGTCAACATGTGATGCGATGGTGGTTGACGCTGGTGGCCCGTCGCAAGAGCGAAGAACTGTTTGTGCTCAACCTGCTTTTCATTACGCTGGGTCTGGCATGGTTGACCGAGCTCGCGGGTTTGAGTCTGGCGCTGGGCGCCTTTATCGCGGGTATGCTGATTTCCGAGACCGAATACAAACATCAGGTCGAAACCGACATCCGTCCGTTTCACGATGTGTTGCTGGGTCTGTTCTTCATCAGCATCGGCATGTTGCTGGACTGGCGCCTGGTGCTGGAGCGCTGGCCGCTGGTGTTACTGCTGGTCAGCTTGCCGGTTCTGTTCAAGACCATCCTGGTGACGGTGCTGGCCAAAGGCCTGGGTGCATCCTGGGGGGTATCCATGCGCACCGGCCTTTATCTGGCGCAGGCAGGGGAGTTCGGTTTCGTGCTGCTGACACTTGCCCAGAGCAATGCGCTGGTGCCACCTTCACTGTTGAATCCAATTCTGGCCAGCATGGTGCTGTCGATGCTGGCGACACCTTTCATCATCATGTACAGCAACCGCATCGTGATGAAGCTGGTATCCAGCGAGTGGCTCCAGCAGTCGTTGCAAATGACCACGATTGCACGCAAGTCGATCAACGCCAACAAACACGTGATCATTTGCGGGTATGGCCGCAGCGGGCAGAATCTGGCGCGCATGCTGGAAGGCGAAGGCATCCCCTACATGGCGCTCGACCTGGACCCGGACCGGGTGCGGCAGGCGGCCGCGGCCGGTGACTCGGTCGTGTTTGGCGACGCGGCGCGTCTGCAGGCCTTGATGGCCGCGGGTTTGTCACGCGCCAGCGCCGTGGTGGTGACTTACGTGGAAATTCAGGGTGCCTTGAAGGTGTTGGTTCACGCCCGCTCGCATGCTCCGCAAGTGCCCGTGATCGTACGCACGCAAGATGATCGCGATCTTGAAAAGCTGCAGGCGGCGGGCGCGGCCGAGGTAGTGCCGGAGGCGATTGAAGGCTCCCTCATGCTGGCCAGCCATGCGCTGGCTTTGGTGGGAATTCCGATGCGCCGGGTGATTCGCATCGTGCAGGACCAGCGCGACGCCCGCTACAACTTGCTGCGCGGCTATTTCCGCGGTGCCGATGACGACTCGGTGGACGAAATGCACCAGGTGCGCCTCTCGTCGTTTACCTTGCCACTGGGCGCGAAGTCGATCGGCAAACCGCTGGGACATCTGGCCCTGCACATGCTGGGTATCAGGGTGGTCCATCTGCGGCGCAGCGGTGGCAAAACCCTGTTGCCCACCGACGATACACAATTGGAAAATGGCGATACGCTGGTGCTCTCGGGAGTACCGGCGAACCTTGCCGCTGCAGAGCAAAAATTGCTGAGGGCACAATGAGCCTCCTGGCTTTTTTCCCGGGCCAACCATGCAACATCTGAGCGTCAACCAGTACCTGCGCAATCACATTCGAACCGTGCCCGACTGGCCGGCACCGGGGGTGCGGTTCCGCGATATCACCCCCTTGTTACAGGAAGCCAAGGTGTTCCGGGTATTGATCGACTCGTTTGTGCATCGGTACATGGACCCGCGCATGCGCCCGGATGTGGTGGCCGGGCTCGACGCACGCGGTTTCATTTTGGGAGCAGTGGTGGCCTATGAACTCAATGTCGGGTTTGTTCCGATCCGCAAGAAAGGCAAGCTGCCGTTCACCACGGTGGAAGAGACCTACGAACTCGAATACGGTAGCGCCACCGTGGAGCTGCACACCGACGCGGTCAAGCCGGGTGACCGGGTGTTATTGATCGATGACCTGATTGCCACCGGGGGCACCATGATGGCGGGAAAGAAATTACTTGAGAAGCTCGGCGCCATCGTGATGGAGGGCGCCGCTATCGTTGACTTACCCGAGCTGGGCGGCTCGGAAAAACTGAAGGCGGCCGGCCTGCCGCTATTTACGCTGGTTGACTTCGCTGGAAGTTGACCTGGCACGTACGGCGGCAATCAGGTAACCGCGATACGCCTTCGGTTGCTGACCACGCGTTTCGCCATAATGGCGCCCAGCGCCATGGCCAGTGCCAGCGCGACCGGCGGTTGCCGATTGGACAACTCGGAAAACCGCATCGGCGTCAGCGCCCAAAGTTTGCAGGCGCTGCCGGCCTGCACCGTCGCGCTGCGCGCCATGTAGGAAAAAAACCCGCCTTCACCAACCACCGAGCCGGCGCCGACGGCAGCCAAATGAATCTTGCCTTTTGCATCCTCAAAATGCACCGTCAACATGCCGGACTCGACGAAATACAGATTGCGGTCTTCGGCACCTTGTGAAATAAGGATGTGCCCTGGCGCCAGGGACGAAGGCTGCATGTATCCGCTCAGAACGGCCCATTGCGCCGGAGTTAATAAATTGCTCAGCGTCGGGTCATTGGGTTTGCTTGCCACGGCCTCCAGCAGTGCCTCGATATTCGGTTTGCCGTGGGGTGTGAATGGCGCGTTCATAAGTACGAAAAAATGGCTTCGCTGCGCTGGTTGGCAAGCCGCAACTTATTTTCCTATACAAAACCTTGAGAAGATGAATCCCAGCAAATCGTCGGCGCCAAAGGCGCCGGTGATCTCGCTCAGTGCATTCTGCGCCAATCGCAACTCCTCGGCCAACAAATCCAACTGCGGCGCGCGCGTGGACAGATGGCCCAGCGCGTCGGTCAGATGCTGCCCGACCCGGGAAAGCGCCTGGATATGGCGCTCGCGCGCCATATAGACACCTTCGGGCACCGATTGCCAGCCGGCCAGGCGCAACAGCGTGGCGCGCAAAGTGTCCAGGCCCTCTCCGGTTTTCGCCGAAAGGTGAACCACCAGGTCGGTTGCCGCGACCGTGGGCATGCGCACTGCATCGAGCTTGTTCCATACGTCTATCACCGGCACGCGCGCCTGCAATCGGGCGTTCAACGCGGCATCGATTTTTGCATCCGCCTCGCTGAATATGGCCCGGTCAAACATGCGGCCAGAGTCGAGTTCACCCTTGTCCAGGCAGGTAAGGTCATGCAAAAACAGCACCGCATCAGCCCCTTCAATCTCGGTCCAGGCGCGCGCCACACCCAATCTTTCAATAACGTCGTTGCTGTCACGCAATCCCGCCGTATCGATGACATGAACCGGCACGCCTTCAATCTGAATCGTCTGCTGAACCTTGTCTCGCGTCGTGCCGGCAACGGAGGAAACGATCGCCAATTCAGCTCCTGCCAAGGCATTGAGCAGCGAAGACTTACCTGCATTCGGCTGGCCAGCAATTACGACTTTGATGCCTTCGCGCAGCAATGCGCCCTGCCGCGCTTTTTGCCGGGTTTGGCCAAGCAAGTCCTGCAGGCCGGACAAACGTCCTTGTACGTCCGCACGGCGCAAGATATCAACCTCTTCTTCCGGAAAGTCGAGCGTTGCTTCGACCAGCATGCGCAAGTCCGTCAGTGCGTCCAGCAACACCTGAATCTCGGCCGAAAAGGCGCCCGAGAGGGAGCGGCTGGCGCTGCGCGCAGCGGCCTCGGTACTCGCGTCTATCAAGTCCGCGATGGCCTCTGCCTGGGCCAGATCCAGCTTGTCGTTGAGGAAAGCACGCTGCGTGAATTCACCTGGCTGGGCCAGCCGCAAGCCGATCCCCACACCCGCCTCCAGGCAGCGCGCAAGAAGCAGTTGCAGTACCACGACTCCGCCGTGGGCCTGCAGCTCAAGCACTTCTTCGCCAGTATAGGAGTGCGGGGCCGGAAAGTGCAGCGCCAGACCCTGGTCGATCAGCCGGCCCGCGGCATCCACGAATGGCAGATAGGTGGCTTCGCGCGGCTTTAAAACGCGTCCGCAAACGGCTTGTATGACACCACTGAGGTCCCGCCCCGACAGCCGCACAATGCCGACAGCAGCGCGACCCGGCGCGGTCGCTATCGCGGCGATGGGATCCAAATGGCGCGGCAACATGGCGTGTCAGCGAGCGCTGATGGGGTCCAAAACCGGATCAGAACTTGGGCAGGTGGAATTGGGGTGGTACACCCATACGGGTGTTGATGATCCACTGCTGCGCAATCGACAGGATATTGTTGGTAATCCAGTAAACGACGAGGCCGGACGGAAAGAAGAAAAACATCACCGAAAAAATCAGCGGCATGAACCACATCAGCTTGGCCTGCATGGGATCCGGTGGCGCCGGATTGAGCGCCGTCTGAAGCATGGTAGTGAGCGTCATCACCAGCGGCAGGATGTAGAACGGATCCGGTGCGGACAGGTCGTGGATCCACAACATCCAGGGTGCATTGCGCATCTCGACGCTGGACAGCAGCACCCAGTACAAGGCAATAAAGACCGGAATCTGGATCATGATGGGGAAGCATCCACCCATCGGATTTACCTTCTCCTCGCGGTAGATCTTCATCATTTCCTGCTGCATCTGTTGCGGACTGTCCTTGAGCCGCGCGCGCATTTCCATCACTTTGGGGTTGATGGCTTTCATCTTGGCCATGCTTGCGTAGGCCTTGGCATTCAGCCAATAAAACGCCAGCTTGAGCAACACCACAAGGCCTACGATGGACCAGCCCCAGTTCAACAACACGCTATGGATCTTGACCAGCAACCAGTACAGAGGTTTTGCCAGAATGGTCAGCCAGCCGTAGTCCTTGACCAGTTCCAGGCCGGGGGCAAGGGTCTCCAATGTCTTCTCTTCCTGTGGCCCGGCGAAAAATTTCGCATCGATGGTCTTTGTCGCGCCCGGTGCTATTGCGTCCAGCGGCGCGATCATGGTGGCGCGGTAGCAGCAATCAGGAACCGCGGAGCCCACATCGACCACGTCCAGTGAGATGTCACGCTTGACCCCGTCGGGCAATAACCATGCGCTGGCAAAGTAATGCTGGACCATGGCTATGTAGCCGTTGGATGAGTGCTTTTCGAAGTCAGCCTTATTTTTCTTGATATTGCTGAACTCCACCTTCTGGTATTTCTTGGCCTCGGTGTACACCGCCGGGCCTGTAAAGGTGGAGTAAAACGAGGACTCTCCCGGCGGCTTATTGCCATCACGCACGAGTTGCAGATAAAGCTGCGGGGAAACCGATGTCGTGCCCACATTGCTGATCGCGTGTGTGACGGCCATATCGTAGGCACCCCGGCGCAGGGTGTAGGTTTTCACCAGTTTGGTACCCCCAATTTCTGCCGAGGTAAAGCTGATTGCCAACTCGTTTTCACCATCCCGCAGGTCCCTGGCGCCAGTCACCGTCATAGGTGTTTTGTGGGTTGGGAACAGCGCGCCAGCGGTGCCACCGATAAGCCCGGACTGCGCTACATAGTACCGGTCCCTGGTTTCGTCAAGCAGGACCACGTCTCGCGATTTGTCCGCCATATTGCTGAGCTTGACGAACTCGGTGCGAATCAACGACCCGCCTTCGGTGTCAAAGGTCAGCTTCAGCACGTCGGTATTGACAACGATTTGTTCCCGGGGCGCGACAGTTACTGGGGGGGCCGCTACTGCGGGGCCCGGAATGGTCTGTGCGGAAGAAGCGCTCGCCACCGTCGGCACCCCGGCGCCAACCGCAGGGACCGCGGACACGCCCGTTGCGGGCGCGGCAGCGATTGCTGCTGGTTTGCCGGACGACGGAAAAAACGTCGCCTGCTTGCCGTTGTGCACCTGCCACTGATCCCACAACAAAACCATGGAAAAGCCAAAAACCACCCACAAAATGGTGCGGCGAATATCGTTCATGAAGATTTCTTTTGTGAAGAAGGGGCTGCCATACGCCCAAACAGACGCGGCTTTTCAAGTGGCACCGGGTCGCATCCGCCGGCGCAGCCGGGATGGCATCGCACCAAGCGGGCCACCCCAAGATAGCTGCCTGCCGCTGCGCCATGTAATTGCAAAGCCTGCAGAGCATAGGCTGAGCAACTGGGCTCGAACCGGCAGGAGGAGCCAATCCAGGCTTTGAGCAACAAACGGTACGCTTTCACTATGCCGATCAGAAGGTCTTTAATCATCGAACGAGGCCAAATGATTGGCGGGCCGTCAGGCTTGCGTAGCGTTGGAAAACAACTGCACCAATTCGTCGCGGACCGCTGATTTAAGCGCAACTGAAGTGGCGCTGAAAAATTTCTCGCGGTCGAAGCCGCTACGCAATCGCACTACATGCGCCGCAACGGGCAAGACGGATTCAAATTTAGCACTCACGTTGTAGATTTGCCGTTTTATGGTATTTCGCGTCACAGCGCGTTTGGCCCAGCGTTTAGGCACCATGGCGCCCAGCCAAACAGCCGGCCGGGAAAACAAGAGTGCCTTCTGGTCCATGTCTGTTGGTGTACCGACCAGCCGCGAAGTGCGGCTGGTCAGCATACAACGGTGTAAAATAAAATGGGCTGTAACAGCCACTTTGCTGCCAGCGAGCACGGCCTGAAACTGGCCCCGTGTTTTCAGTCGTTGCACCGCAACATGACGAATCCGCCTTGCGCTGCCTCTGAAGTCAAAAGCCGGTGATTCAAACCGCCAGGCGCTTGCGGCCTTTGGCGCGCCGCGCATTGATAACTGCACGACCACCGCGTGTTTTCATGCGGACCAGGAAGCCATGGGTACGGGCCCGGCGAATTTTGGAGGGTTGGTAAGTGCGTTTCATTGAAATCCTAGAGACTTGGTATCAGGTTAACCCACAATTATCGCTGTTTTTCCAACCCCGGCAAGCTCTTGCAGCATATGGTGATGCTTCAACCTGAGGTCTTGGCCCCAACCAAGGGTGCTTAAGTTTAATTTTTTCGGGGAGCTGGGACAACTTCAAACAACATTTAAATCCGTAACTTTGGTTGTGGATAAATTCTGGATAAATTACAATCCTACGTCCCGCAAAATACAACTATCCACAGAAATTAAAATAAAAATGGCCGAGGGAAAACATTCCATGAGGGTTAGTGGAACGAGTTTGGGAGCGGGTCAAAGTTTGTGGCAGGCATGTATTGAGCAACTGGCACACGAGATGCCGGAACAGCAGTTCAATACCTGGATCAAACCGCTAACCGCCGTGGTGCAGGACGATCTTTCCAAAGTGACAATTTTCGTGGGCAACCGGTTCAAATTGGATTGGATTCGAG
>JANYBQ010000439.1 GCA_025360705.1 Betaproteobacteria bacterium
TGGAATGTGGATAAAGTTGCTGACTGTGCCTTATCGCTGGTTATTCCCGGCAATTGTGCTGTTTTGCGCTATCGGGGTGTATTCGACCAACAACAACACTTTCGATATCTGGACCGTCGCGATATTCGGTGTCATCGGTTACGTGTTCATCAAGATCGGTGCCGAGCCCGCACCGTTGATACTGGGATATATCCTGGGTCCAATGATGGAAGAAAACCTGCGCCGGGCCTTGTTGCTGTCGCGCGGCGACTGGAGCGTTTTTGTGACGCGTGGCCTGTCAGCCAGTCTATTGGCGGTGGCTGTGTTGCTGCTGGTAGTAGTTTTATTGCCGGCCGTCAAAAAGAAACGCGAAGAAACGTTTGTCGAGGATTGAGGTTCGACGTTCGAGAAGCGGCGCCTGCGGGCGCCGTTTTTGTCAGCGGTCGTGCGCCCGCTTTACCGGCCGCTCCTTTGACCGCTGGTTTCGCCGCTGCTCAGCGGCAGCAGCCGTTATTGCCCTCTGGCGCTTTTCGGCGGCCTCCAACAATTCGCGGCGCTGAGGAGCGGCAATTACAGGCATCCCCGGTCAAGCACAGCGCGTGTTTCCAATACTTCGCCATGCGTGAAATCTCCCGATCGCGTTATCCGTATCCGGTATTGGCCAAACCGGCCTTGCGTCCAGCGATTTCGTGGCACGATCAGGATCCAGAAACACTTCGGAAGCCGGAGCACCTTCATGAGCCAAATGACAGTCAAAGCCATCGTTATCGATCGAAACGGCGGTCCGGAACAACTCAAGATCGTCGACGTCGTGGTGGGGGATCCGGGGCCGGGCGAGATCCGCATTCGCCACAAGGCACTGGGGCTGAATTTTATCGACGTCTACCACCGCAATGGTCTGTACACCCTGCCGATGCCCTTGCGCCTGGGCATGGAGGCTTCCGGGGCGATCGAGGCCGTGGGCACGGGCGTCACGCACCTCAAGGCGGGTGACCGCGCGGCGTATGCCAGCCAGCCGCCCGGCAGCTACTGCCAGGCACGGGTGATGCCGGCGCGTAACGTATGCCGGCTGCCGGACGCCATATCGTTCGAGACCGGCGCGGCCATGATGCTCAAGGGGCTGACGGCCCAGTACCTGCTTAAACGCACGTTGCCGCAAGGCGGATTGAATGCCGGAGATCATGTGTTGTTTCATGCGGCGGCCGGCGGCGTAGGGCTGATCGCCTGCCAGTGGGCCAAAGCACTCGGTCTGCAACTTATCGGTACCGCGGGCTCCGACGCCAAATGCGCGTTGGCGATCGAGCACGGTGCGGCCCACGCCATCAACTACTCCAGCGAAGATTTCCTGGCAAGGGTCCAGGAAATTACCGGCGGCAAGGGCGTGAAGGTTGTCTACGACTCGGTCGGCAAGGACACATGGGACAAGTCGCTGGACTGTTTATCGCCGTTTGGTTTGATGGCCTGTTTTGGAAACGCGTCCGGCCCGGCGCCATCGTTCGCGCCCGGTATGCTGGGTGCCAAGGGCTCACTGTATGTGACCCGACAAACACTGTTCACGCACATCGCGACGCGTGAGACGACGCAAGCCATGGCCGATGATTTGTTCGAAGCCGTTACCAGCGGCAAGGTGAAGATCCGGATCGACCAGCGTTATCCACTGGAACAGGTACAACAGGCGCACCGTGACCTGGAAGCACGCAAGACTACGGGATGCACCATCCTCACCCTGTAAACGTCAAGACTGCCAGGAGCAAGAGAAAGGTCGGTACCGCTCAATCGACTGCATTTAGCACCGACTGCCTTAGCCGGTTCGGTGCCAGCGCGCCGGCCGAGTCCAGGATCGGATAGGCAATCGAGCATATATGCGAATTGATGCGCTTTAGGTCGCTGATCAAATCCAGATGCAATGAACTGGTCTCGATGCTCTGCACGGTGTTGACGGCCAGCCGGCCCAGATGGGTTGAGGCGTATTCGCGCTCAAGGTCGCGAAAACGCGTTTTTTCTTCCAGAAGTTTTTGCGCGTCCCGCACGTTCCCGTGCAGGAACACACTCATGCCCAGACGCAGGTTGTCCACCAGCCGGGCGTGCAGGTCACTGATTTCGGTGATGCCAGCGACTGAAAACTCGCGCCCAGGATTGATCTTCTTGTCTTCGATGTCGATCAGGATCCGTTCGACGATGTCGCCGATCTGTTCCATGTTGATCGTGAAGCTGATGATGTCGGTCCAGCGCCGGCCTTCCTCGTCGCTAAGGGCCTCGCGCGACATCTTGGTAAGGTAATACTTGATGTCCGAATACAACTCGTCTACCGTGTCGTCCATCTTGCGCAGGTCCTGGGACAACTTGCGGTCGTTGTGTTTTATAACGCGCAGCATGCCGGTCAACATGGACTCCACCACGTCCGCCTGGTGCATGGCCTCGCGTACGGCACAGGAAATCGCCAGCGATGGCGTGGCCAGCGCGGAGGCATCCAGATGCCGCTGGCGCCCGTCCACCGTGCCGCGCTCGGGCTTGGGCAGCAATTTCTCGACCCAGCGCGCCACCACTTGGGTAAAGCCGATGAAAACAATGCCAACCACGACGTTGAAGCTCAAATGGAACATGACCACCAGCGTGGCGAAATCGCCCATCCAGGTGCGGGTGTACTGAAGCCACACTCCGACGAAGGGCGCGATCAGCACGATGCCGATAATCTTGAAGATGAGGTTGCCCAGCGGCACCTGACGCGTCTGGACGTTGGATGTGAGTGTGGTCAGTACCGCCAGCAGACCGCTGCCAAGATTGGCGCCCAGCACCAGGCCCAGCGCAACGTCGATGGGTATGACGTGGGTGGCGGCCAGCGCGGCCGTCAGCAGTACGATGGCCAGGCTGGAATACGACATCACCGCCAGCACCGTGCCGGCCGTTATTTCGAGCAAAAGGTCACTGGTCAGCGAGGCGAGCAGCGCCGCGATCGCCGGCGCTTTTGTCAGCACTTCGGCCGACGTCTTGACCAGACTCAACGCCAGCAGCATGAGTCCGAGGCCTATCAAAATGCGCCCCACGCGCCCCAGGGTGGTGGACTGGCGCGTGATGGACAACACCACGCCGATAAAAATGAATAACGGCGACAGCCAGGACAGGTCTCGCGAGAACACGACTGCCATCAAGCTGGTGCCCACGTCGGCACCCAGCATAACCGCCAGCGCCGAAGGCAGCGACATCAAACCCTGGCCGACAAACGAGGCGACGATTAGCGCAGTGGCGGTGCTGGACTGCACCAGCGCCGTGACGCCCAGGCCGGATATAACGGCGTTGAACCGGTTGCTGACACTCTTGGCCAGAACATTGCGCAGACTGGCGCCCAGTACCCGCAAGATGCCGGTGCGGACCAGTTGGGTGCCCCACACCAGCAGTGCGATGGCTGCGAGAAGATTGAGCAGATGGGTCAAAAAAAGAGTTCCTTACCGGCGCGCCCGATGCGCGATACCGCATCCAGCTTCAGCGCGAAGCTCCAATGGTAATCGCGCCGCCCATCCGTTTGAAAGAGGGAAAGTACCAGCCTGTACGGCATCAGGCGTGGCGTAGTAGAAATGCCAGTTCGGCGGCCAGGGCGCCAGTGGCATTGTCTTTTTTCGCTGCGGCCTCGAAGCTGGAAAGGCGCGCGTTGACAAGATCGTTGGCGAACCGCAGGCGATCCGACGCGTCTGTTCCGCCATCGCGATGGCTGCTATCGGATGCCAGGCCAACAGCAACAACAGCACTGAGCATGCTTGCGAATGCCTCGGCGTAACTTGCCCTTGCAAGCGCGCGCTCGGTCCACGGAGGACAACCGCCGTCGTATACCGGCCTGGTTTTAAGCAGCGCCTCCAGCAGCCACGCGCACAGCGTGTGCCTATCTTGCGGATCGCCGGCGCCACCTTCGGCTGGATTCGGGTTCAAGTGTTTTATGTGCGAAGCGCCGCGCGCCACCATTACCCAATAGGCTTCATCGACCAGACGTTGGCGCACCAGAAGGCCAGGCGCCGCCCGCATATCCAGCGCATGGCGGATCAGCCAATAAAAAACATGCGTGAACACACGTGATGGGTTGCGGGTATCGGCAGTCCTGAAATAGGCCGCAAGTGGCAACAGTTGGAAATCGAGGTCTCGATAAGGCGCCTGCGGAGACGCGACAACCGCTGCGGCGTCCTGGGCT
>JANYBQ010000482.1 GCA_025360705.1 Betaproteobacteria bacterium
TATCACGAGTCTGGCCATGCGCTGATCGGCAAGCTGCTGCCCAAATGCGACCCGGTCCACAAGGTAACCATCATCCCGCGCGGTCGGGCTCTGGGTGTGACCATGAGCCTGCCGGCGCAAGACCGCTACAGCTACGACAGCGATTACATGTTGAACCAGATCAGCATGTTGTTTGGCGGTCGTATCGCCGAAGAAGTCTTCATGCACCAAATGACCACCGGCGCCAGCAACGACTTTGAACGCGCCACCCATATAGCGCGCGACATGGTCACGCGTTATGGCATGACCGACGCTTTGGGCCCGATGGTGTACGCCGAGAACGAAGGTGAAGTGTTCCTGGGTCGCTCGATCACGAAAACCACCAATATGAGCGAGCAGACGATGCAAAAGGTCGACGGTGAAGTGCGGCGCATCATCGACCAGCAATATTCGCTGGCACGCAAGTTGATCGAGGACAATCAGGACAAGATGCACAGCATGGCCAAGGCCTTATTGGAATGGGAAACCATCGACAGCGACCAGATCGACGACATCATGGCTGGCAAGGAGCCGCGTCCACCTAAAGACTGGACGCCGCGTGTACCTGCCGCGGGCGGCGGATCCGGCGGAGCGCCCCCCACGGTGGCTCCAGACCCCGCGCCAACCGTGGCTTGAATCTGGGTAGCCGGTAATCGCTAAATAATTGAATGGGGCCTTGGCCCCATTTTTTTGCATTTTCATGATCATGATTTGGCAGACCTCCCGATTCGCGATCGATCTGGCCCGGCCTTGTTTGATGGGCATCGTCAACGTTACGCCGGACTCTTTTTTCGATGGCGGGCAACACGCCTCCACAAAAGCCGCGCTGAAGCATTGTGAGAAATTGCTGGCCGACGGCGCGCACGTGCTGGACATCGGCGGCGAATCCAGCCGGCCGGGCGCTTTTCCGCTACCGCTGGATGAGGAGCTCGCGCGTATTCTGCCGGTGGTACGCGAAGCCATGACCATGGGTGTCGCGGTTTCAGTGGACACCTACAAGCCGCAAGTGATGCAGGTGGTGCTGGACCTTGGGGCCGACATCATCAACGACATATGGGCGCTGCGCCAGCCCGGCGCGGCGCGGCTGGTGGCGCGGTATCCTCGCTGCGGGGTTTGCCTGATGCATATGCATCGCGACCCGCGGACCATGCAAACCGAACCGATGCTGGGCGACGTAGTGCCGCAGGTATTGGATTTTTTAACGCGCCAGGCATTGGAGTTGCAGAACCTCGGAGTGGACAAGAACCGGATCGTTATCGACCCCGGTATCGGTTTCGGCAAAACCGTGGCGCAAAATTTCAGTCTGCTGGCGCGCCAACGCGAACTGTTGGCCGCGGGGTATCCGGTGATGGCCGGCTGGTCGCGCAAGTCCTCGCTGGCCGGTGCCACCAGCATGTCTCTGGCCAGCCTTGCGACGCTGGATGCGCGGGCGCGTATGGTGCCCAGCGTGGCGGCGGCCTTGCTGGCGGTGGAACGCGGCGCGCGTATCGTGCGGGTACATGACGTGCGCGAGACCCTGCAGGCCCTGGCGGTTCTGCATGCGATCCAATGAACGGCCGAATCTGTCGATTGCGCCGAGCGGTCTTCATGCCGGCCGGGAGCAACCCAAAAATACCAACATCATGAGGAGAAAAGCATGACAAGAAAATACTTCGGCACCGACGGCATTCGCGGAACGGTGGGCCAGTCGCCCATCACGCCCGACTTTGTGTTGCGTTTGGCGCATGCGGTAGGGAGGGTTTTGAAGCAGTCCGAATCCCGGCCCACCGTGCTGATCGGCAAGGACACCCGCATTTCGGGCTACATGCTTGAGAGCGCGTTAGAGAGGGGGTTCAACTCGGCCGGCGTCGATGTGGTGTTGCTGGGCCCTTTGCCGACACCGGGGGTGGCCTACCTTACACGCGCGCAGCGAGCCTCGCTGGGCGTGGTCATCAGCGCCAGTCATAACCCGTTTGCCGACAACGGCATCAAGTTTTTCAGCGCCCAAGGCGCCAAATTACCCGACGCCTGGGAGCTGGCGGTGGAAGCGGCGCTGGATGAAATGCCGGTCTGGGCCGATTCGGCGTCGTTGGGAAAAACACGGCGGCTCGAAGACGCGGCCGGCCGCTACATCGAGTTTTGCAAGAGCACATTCGCCAACGACCTCACGCTCAAGGGCGTGAAGATCGTGGTGGATGCCGCGCACGGTGCCGCTTATCACATCGCGCCTATGGTCTTCCATGAACTCGGCGCCGAAGTCGTGGCCATCGGCTGTTCGCCCGACGGGTTCAACATCAACCACGAGGTCGGCGCAACCCATCCGCAGGCCCTCGTAGCGGCCGTGCTGGCCCACAAGGCCCACTACGGTGTGGCCCTTGACGGCGACGCGGACCGCCTGCAGCTTGTCGATTCGCAGGGACGGCTGTTCAACGGCGATGAACTGCTGTACCTGATGGCGGATGACCGGCTGGGGCGCGACGAACACGTCCCGGGCGTCGTCGGTACGCTCATGACAAATATGGCGGTGGAGCTGGCGCTTAAGGCCAGAGGCGTGCATTTCGTGCGTGCCAAGGTGGGCGACCGTTACGTCCTCGAAGAGCTCGAAAAAAACAAGTGGATTCTGGGCGGCGAGGGCTCGGGTCATTTGTTGGCGCTGGACAAACACACCACCGGCGACGGCCTGATTTCCGCGTTGCAGATATTGCAGGCCTGCGTTAGAAGCGAACGCTCCATGGCCCAGTTGCTGACCGGCCTGACCTTGTTCCCGCAGGTCCTGCTCAATATCAAGTTGCGCCCCGGGCAGGACTGGAAGTCCAATGCGCTGCTGGAGCGCGAAACGCAGGCGGTTCAAATTGAACTGGGCGAGACCGGACGGGTGCTGGTCCGCGCCAGCGGCACCGAGCCCGTGCTGCGTGTGATGGTCGAGGCGCGCGACGCGGCGCAGGCGCAGGCGTGTGCGCAACGTCTGGCGCTCACGCTCTGAGCCCGAATATGGCAACCACCGACGGAACGGATTTGAGCGTGGTTCGGGCGGACTATGCCAACCCGCACCACGCGCAGGCCCTGGTGGCCATGCTGGATGCGTACGCACGCGATCCTGCCGGGGGTGCCACGCCTCTAAGCGACTTCGCGTGTGCCAATCTGGTTAGAGCGTTGTCCGCACGGCCGCAGGCCTTCAGCGTGCTGGCATTCGATTCCGCTCAGCCAGTCGGCCTGGCCAATTGCTTCGAAGGCTTTTCGACGTTTGCCTGTCGCCCGCTGATCAATGTGCACGACCTGGCGGTCGCTGCCGGCCACCGCGGACAACGGGTGGGGGAACGCATGTTGGCGCTGGTGGAGCAAATTGCGCGTGAGCGCAATGCCTGCAAGATCACGCTTGAAGTGCTGTCGGGCAACCACAGCGCGAACAAGCTGTACACCCGCTTCGGCTTTGCCGGTTACCAGCTGAATCCGGCGCTGGGACAGGCGCAGTTTTTACAAAAGCGGCTCTGATGCAGCGGGCCCGCCGGCTACGAAATATTCACTGCACTAGACCGACGGCGTAATCCGCGCCCCGGTGAGTTGCTCCTGCGCTGTTACCAGCGCCGGAACGAACTTGGCGCCGTGGCCCAATGCCGACGCGGTTGCCAGGCTCTGGTGTACGGCTTGGCCGACCGGCGCCGGCACTACTACCGACTCCGCCAGATGGCCGTAGTAACGCAGATCCTTGCGCGCGTTGTCGAGTTCGAACGTCATCCCCGTGAAGTCGCCGTCGAGCGTTTTCGCCATCGCCTGGAACAGCCCCGAGTTGACGCCGCCGGCCGAGACGACCTTGACCAGCTGGCGCAGATCCGCGCCCGCCTTGGCGCCGACCGCGAATGCCTCGGCGGCGGCGGTACATATCGCCTGCGCCAAAAAGTTGTTCAGCAGCTTGATGATGTGCCCGGTACCCGGGCCGCCCACGTGAAAAATGTTTTCGCAATAGGCCTTCAACACCGGCTCGATGCGCGCGAACATCTCGGGCGTCGCGCCCACCATGGTGTTGAGCGTGCCGCGCTCCGCATCCGGCGCGGAGCGCGCCAGCGGCGCGTCCACCAGGGTGACGCCGCGTTGGGCGCATTGCGCTCCCAGTTGCTGCGTCGACTCGGGCTCGCTGGTGGACGTATCGATCACCACCAGCCCGGGCTTTGCCCGTGCCAGCACACCCGTGTCGCCCAGCACGCAGGCTTCCACCTGAGGCGTACCGGTGACACACAGAATGACGGCGTCGCATTGTCCTAAATCGGCTGGCGTGGCCACTTCGACCGCGCCGGCCGCGAGCAGATCGGCCACGCCCTCCCGGTTGTGGTGGACGGTCAGGGACACCGCAAAACCCCTGGCCAGAAGGTTCTTGGCGATGCCATGGCCCATGAGACCTGAGGCGCCGATGAATCCGATGTGTTGCATGTTTTTTTCGCTTCCAGCAAGTTGGTATGCCGCGATTTTGCATGTTCCTGGCACATCTCGTGTGGCCTATACCGCGGCTCTCCGTTCGGCTTCCGGGGCCGGGCTGCCGCGGCTGACGCTGGCGCCGTCTTCCGGTCTCAAGGTCCAGAAAGAAATCGAGGACAACACCGTGATGACTCCCAGGGTCAGGAAGGCATGGTGCAAGGCATTGGTCACCGCCAATTGATCTGTCTGCGGCAGATTGCCCAGATACCAGCCGGCCACCAGGGACCCGCAGGCAAGACCGAAACTCAAGGACAACTGCTGCAATGTGCTGGCGATGGTGCTCGCCATGCTCTGGTCGTCGGGGTCGATGTCGGCGTAGGTCATCGTGTTCATGCTGGAAAACTGGAGCGAGTTGAAAAAGCCCTGCGTCAGCCCCAGTATGACGATCAGCGCTATCGGTGTGCCGGGCACCACCTGCGAGAACAGGCAGATGGTTACGCCGATAGCCAGCGTATTGACGATCAGCACCCGGCGGTAGCCGAATTTGCGCAGAATGCGCGAGATCATGAACTTCATCACCAAGGCGGCAAGCACCGACGGCATCATCAGCAACCCCGACTGCCAGGCCGGCAGGCCCAGGCCAAGCTGGTACAGCAATGGCAGCAGGAAGGGCAGGCCGCCGATGCCCAGCCGGGTGACGAAGCCGCCCATGACCGACACCCGAAACGTGCGCACGCGGAACAGTGTCAACCGCAACAGCGGATACGCCGTCTGGTGCGAGTGCAGCAGGTAGGCGCCCAGCAGGCTCAGCGAAATCGCCAGCAGCACCGCGGCCGAAGTCAGGTCGAGCTGGTGCTCACCAAAAATCTCCAGCAACCACGACAGCAGCGCCGTGCCGGTGCCGAACAGCACCAGCCCGATTACGTCCAGCGGCCGGGTTTCGGTGCTCTGGTAGTTGGGCATGTGACGGTAGATCAGCACCAGCGCGATCAGTCCCACCGGCACGTTGACAAAGAAAATTTCGCGCCAGGAAAACCAATGCACGATCAGGCCGCCCACGGTAGGACCCAGCAGCGGGCCGATGAGCGCCGGAATAATGACGAAATTCATCGCCACCAGCAGCTCCGATTTCGGAAAGGTGCGCACGATGGTAAGCCGGCCCACCGGCATCATCATTGCCGCGCCGGCGCCCTGCAGCATCCGGGCGGCTATCAGCATTGGTACATTCAACGCCAGACCGCACAACACCGACGCGAGTGTGAACACCGCCACCGCGATACCGAACACGCGCCGGGTGCCGAACCGGTCCGCCATCCAGCCGCTGATCGGGATACACACCGCCAGGCTCAGGATGTAGCTGCTGACCACCGCCTTGAGACTCAGAGGCGTTACCTGCAGGCTGGCCGCCATGGCGGGAACGGCGGTGTTGACGATGGTCGAATCCAGTTGCTCCATGAACAAGGTGGTGGCTACCACCCAGGGCAGGTAGGTCTTGACGGCTGAATTGATGGTCGGGGCTGGCATTCGGGGGTCCTGGGCGGTTGCGCGTGCTACCCACATTACCCTATCATGAAGGTGTTCCCACAAGGCCGTACAGGGCTGTTTGCGTTAACTTCAATTTCCAGCGTGTTCTCCATGAAAGAAACCAGTGTCAAACAGCGGCTGGCAGCCATCCTGGCGGCCGATGCCACTGGTTTTTCGCGTCTGATGGCGGACGACGAACAGTCCACCATGGCCGCGCTCGATGCCGCGCGGTCCGTTTTCCGAACCCGGATCGAAGCCCACCAGGGCCGTGTCATGGACATGGCCGGCGACTCGATATTCGCGGTGTTCGACACGGCTTCCGGCGCGGTGGAGGCGGCGCAGGAAGTGCAGCGAGCGCTTAACGCCGATGCCGCGCAGATGCCGCAAGAGCGCCAGATGCGGTTTCGCATCGGTGTGCATCTGGGCGATGTGATGGAAAAGTCCGACGGCACCGTTTTTGGCGACGGCGTCAACATCGCGGCGCGGCTCGAGGCGCTGGCCGAGCCGGGCGGCATTACGGTGTCGGACGCGGTGCAGGGCGCGGTCCGCGGCAAGGTCGAAGCCACCTTTGACGACCAGGGTGAACAACGCGTAAAAAATATCGCGCACCCGGTGCATGCCTACCGCTGGGTGATGCATGAGCACGAACGCGAAGCTCCGCACAGCGGCTTCGGGCGAATCGGCAAGCCGCTTTCGGACAAACCGTCGATCGCGGTATTGCCGTTCCACAACCTCAGCAACGACCCCAACCAGGAGTACTTTGCCGACGGTATCGCGGGAGATTTGTTGACCGCGCTGTCGCGTTACCGCTGGCTCATGGTGATAGCGCGCAGCTCCTCGTTTTCATATAAGGGGCGCTCGCCCGACATGCGCCAGGTTGGCCGTGAATTGGGTGTGCGCCACATCGTGGAAGGCAGTGTGCGCAAGAGCGGCGACCGCATTCGCATTTCGGCGCAACTGATCGATGCCAGCGATGGCAATCATGTATGGGCCGAGCGCTATGACCGCGACCTGGCGGACGTTTTTCAGTTGCAGGATGAGATGGCCCTAACCATTGCGGCGGCTATCGAACCCGAGCTCTCCAGAGCGGAACAGGAGCGCGCGCGACGCAAGCCGCCCGAAAGCCTGGATGCATGGGACATGTACCAGCGCGGCCTGTGGCACTACTGGCAATACAGCAAGGAGTCCAGCACAGAGGCGCAGCGTCTGTTCAGCGAAGCTATTGGCCTGGACCCGCATTTCGCGGCTGCGCGCTCGTTTCTGGCCTACAGCCATTTCACCGGTTCGCACCAGGCTTTCGAGGAGCCGCAACAGGCGCTGGCACTGGCGCGCGACGGCGCATTGCGCGCGCTGGCCATTGACGAAAAAGACCCGATTGCCCACCTTGCGCTGGGCCGTGTGCTGGCTGGCAATGGAGACTACGCCGCGGCGATCGGCGAGCTGGAAATCGCGGTTCGGCTCAACCCCAGTTTTTCGCTGGCCCACTACACCCTGGCATCGGTACTCTTTTTGTGTGGCCACCATGAACGGGCGCTGGTCTCATTTGAAGCAGCCGGCCGCCTCACACCTATCGGCCCGCTGATCTGGGGCATAAAAACCATGCACGCCAACACACTGGCGGCGTTGGGTCGTTACGCAGAGGCCGAACCATTGGCCCGCGCTGCTACTCGGCACCAGACCGCCACGTTCTGGGTCTACGCCAATTGGGCTTCGATACTCGGACACCTGGGCGAACTCGCCAAAGCCAGTGCCGCGCTGGAGCGCCTGATGGACCTGCGCCCCGACTTTTCGGAATCTTTTTACGACCGGCTGTTTGTCGGCATCGACCCGGCGGTGAAAGCACCGTACTTCGAGGGACTGCACCGGGCCGGCCTGCGGCAGTACCGCGTCACCGACGACAAGACGATCAGCATGCCGCGCCGACGCGACACATGATCAAGCTGATTTCATCCATGGCCACGCGTGACGTTTTGGCCGATCTGATTGCCCAATACCAGGCTACTACGTCACAAACCGTGGTGGCCGAAGCCGCAGGCGGCGTAGACGTAGCCAAACGCGTGCAGGCAGGCGAGGCGGTCGATGTGGTGGTGCTGGCCGCGAATGCAATCGACCAGCTTATCGCCGACGGAAAAATACTTGCGGGCAGCCGCGTGGACCTCGTCAAATCGGGCGTGGCCGTCGCGGTACCCGCTGGCGCCCCCCGGCCCGACATAACAACCGAAGACGCGGTGAAGCAAGCAGTGCTGGCCGCAGAAACGATCAGCTATTCCACCGGCCCCAGCGGCGTGTACCTGCTCAAGTTGTTCGAGCGCTGGGGCATCCTGGAAACGATCAAGCCGCGCATCGTTCAAGCGCCCCCTGGTGTGCCGGTGGGCAGTCTGGTGGCTAACGGCGAAGTGGCGTTGGGGTTTCAGCAACTGAGTGAATTGATCAATCTGCAGGGCATTACGGTGTTGGGTCCGTTGCCTCCGGCAATTCAGACGATCACGACGTTTTCAGCTGGCGTGTCGGCGGCAACTAAACACGCCGAAGCTGCACGCGGACTGACTGCGTTTATGGCAGCACCGGCGGCTGCCGCCAGCAAGCGCAAACACGGCATGGAGCCGGCTTGACCGACTTCATGCCCCATCGCGAAAGCTCAGGGGCGGATCGACAAATTGCAGATTGGCCCCGTAGTAGCGCTCGGTCGGGGTCGATTTGTTTTCGTTGTCAAAAGTGACGGTAGGAGAACGAGCACTGGCGTAGGGGTGGCCTGATAAGCCATTGATTCAATTGACTTTCCTGTTCACTTTTAAATCCCCGTTTGAGGGCGTCATGGCGAGATTGGT
>JANYBQ010000506.1 GCA_025360705.1 Betaproteobacteria bacterium
CTATCGGCCAACTCCTCGAACAGGCTTTCGCCTGGTGTCGTTGCATTCGGTTCAGCGGATGAGGTCATGTGTATCGGACTCGCCTGTCTCGTGACAAGTTCACAGAAAATCGGGGCCGGAGAAAAACTCTCAAGCTCTCAGTGCACGGCGCACTTTTACGTCATTGAAAGGTTTGGTCTTCATGTTGATCCAGACCGGGAACGTACGCGATGTCTTTCCGGGCGCGGACACCAGGTCCGGTGTGGTCTTGACGATCTGCGCCGAGATCTTCGGGTCCTTGAACCAGGTCATGTCGATCGCCTTGGACCGCAGCGCCGAAGCCAGCGAGCCCTGGTCCTTGAAGAACTTGAACACAACCGTGGAAAGATACGGCTGGTTGGCTTCGTAGTAGTCGGGGTTGGCCTTCAGTGTGAACTGCTGATTGGGTTCGTAGGAGTCGAATACGAACGGGCCGGTGCCGACCGGCTTGGTGACCAGGCCCGCAACGCCCCTGGGCGTGATGCAGCCGAACGGGTTGGTCGCCATGTAGCTCAGGAAGGTGGCGCTCGGAGCCTTGAGTTCGAACTTCACGGTGAATGGATCGACCACCGTAACCGCCTTGATGCCGGAGAACAGCGTGGCGCTCGGGCTGGCGTTGGCCGGGTCCGCGATACGCTCGAAAGTGGACTTCACGTCTTCGGCCGTAAAAGCCTGGCCATTGTGGAACTTGACGCCCTGGCGCAGGCGAAAGATGTAAGTGGTGTCATTGGGCACCAGGTAGCCGGTCGCCAGGTCCGGCTCGATCTTCATCTCGGCATTCCAGCGCAGCAGGCCGGTGTACAACAGCGCCGTGAAGTCGAACGAAGAGTAGGCCTTTGCGGTGTTCGGATCCAGCCCGATAGGGTCGGCGTCCGCGCCGATGGTCAAGGTGCCGCCCCGTTTCGGGACACCTGCGGCGCCTGCTCCGGACTGGGCCAACACGGCGGGGCTGATAGCCACGGCGCTGCCGGTCAGCGCCAGCAGCAGCAAGCTGCGTCTGCGCGGGTCGTGGACGCCATCCGGCCATGCTCCATCTGTAGCCGTGTCCAAATCCGTTGTGTTCAACATGTCTTGTCCTTTGTTTGTCGGTGATGGGCGCTGAGCGGTCTTATTATTACCCTCACCCGAGGGCTGTTACACCACCCTCGTCCCGATGTTTCATCGAACGAAACATGCACGTACATCGGGCGGCTACACCATTCGGGTTTGGGGCGAACGGATGTCGTTCGTCAGCATTTAAAGAGAACGGTTCATCGGCCTTGCCGGCCGCGAAGATCAGCTACCGCCGAACCAGTTATAGCCCTGGTCTTCCCAATAACCGCCTGGATAGGTATTGGTCACGAAAATCGCCTGAATGTGTTTGGGATTCTTGTAGCCCAGCTTGGTGGGCATGCGCAACTTCATCGGGAACCCGTACTTGGGGGGCAGAGGCTGTCCGTCATAGGTCAGCGTCAACAGGGTTTGCGGGTGGAGTGCCGTGGGCATGTCGATGCTGGTGAAGTAGTCGTCGGCGCATTTGAAGCCGACATATTTTGCGCTCAGGTCGGCTCCTATCTGCCTGAGGAACCCGGCGAATGAAACACCGCCCCATCTGCCGATAGCGCTCCATCCTTCAACGCAAATATGACGCGTGATCTGGTCCGTCTGCGGCATGGCACGCAGCGCCGCCAGATTCCATTTGCGTTTGTCGCTGACCAGGCCGGTAACTTCGAGCCTGTAGCCGCTTTCTTCGACTTTGCGTACCTCGTCTTCTCCGTAATACGCATTGAACGGAAATGGCCGCGTGATCGCCGACTCCGGATAAGTTGGAGCCAGACGATCGGGATCGAACAACCAGCCCTGCACCTTGTCGTTCATGCGCGAGATGCCGTTCAGGGCCATGTCCACGCTGCGCTCATCGGTCAAAGTGCAAGCGGTGAGAAGCGAAAGACCGCCCAGGGTCAAGGAGCGCCGCAAAAAATCGCGGCGCTGCGCGGAGATGCAAGCATCGGCCCGGCCGATCCGGTCTACGGCCTCCTTCAACACCGCGTCGCGATCAATGTCCAAATGCGCGGCAGGCATGATTTTCATTCGACGCTCTCCTTATCGACCACGCACCATGTACACCAGAGTACGCGGAACCAGTGCCACCATGACCACGTGTATCAGCACGAAGCCCACCAGCGCCGCCATGGCGAAAAAGTGGACGCGGCGCGCGCCTTCGAATCCGAACAGCAGTTCGCGCAGCAACGGAAACTGCACCGACTTCCAAAGCACCAGTCCGGACAGCACCAGCACCACACCGTCCAGCATCACGAACAGATAGGCCAGCCGCTGGACCATGTTGTAGTGTCTCGGGTCCGCGTGCGCAAGTTTTCCTTTGAGCGCCGCCAACATATCGGCCAGCAATGCACGCGCCGAAAGGGGGAAGAATTTGTGCCTCAGCCGGCCGCTTGCGACATTGACGGCGAGATACAGAAGACCGTTCACGCCGAGTAGCCACATGGCCGCGAAGTGCCATTGAATGGCGCCGCCCAACCAGCCCCCCAGCGTGATGTTGTTGGGTATCGAAAAACCCAGAAACGCAGTCGCGTTGTAGATTCTCCAACCGCTGGCCATCAGTACCAATGTCGCAATGGCGTTGAGCCAGTGGAAGGTACGCAACCAGGCGGGGTGAACCGGCGGCTTTGAAAGCGTCATGAAAGGCTGTCGGCCGCGCGCCCAAAACCTTACTGCGATATCGCCTCTTCCTGTCGCCTCTTCCTGTCGCCTCTTGCCGCCTGTGGAGCGGCTTTGTAAGATTGCGCTGCCAACTACGACATTCCATCATGAAACTTGCAAAGCCCCATCTCCTGTTGATCGC
>JANYBQ010000519.1 GCA_025360705.1 Betaproteobacteria bacterium
CGAACGCAGCCACGCCAATCTCCAGCGCGACGGCACCTATTCGGTCATCCCGCGCATGTGGGGCGGCCACACCACGCCCGACGAACTGCGCCGCATAGCCGACGCAGCCGACAAGTACAAGATACCCACCGTCAAGCTCACGGGTGGCCAGCGCATCGATTTGCTGGGCGTGAAGAAGGAAGACCTGGCCAACGTCTGGAAGGACATCGGCATGCCCAGCGGTTTTGCGTACGCCAAGTCGCTGCGCACCGTAAAAACCTGTGTCGGCAGCGAGTGGTGCCGCTTCGGCACGCAAGACTCGACGCAAATGGGCAAGGACCTGGAACGTGCCCTATGGGCGATGTATTCGCCCCACAAGGTCAAGCTGGCCGTAAGCGGCTGCCCGCGCAACTGCGCCGAAGCCGGCATCAAGGATGTCGGCGTCATCGGCGTGGACTCGGGCTGGGAACTGTACGTCGGCGGCAATGGTGGCATCAAGACTGAAGTGGCGCAGTTTCTGGTCAAGGTAAAGACCAGCGCACAAGTGCTGGAATATTCGGGCGCGTTCCTGCAGCTGTATCGCGAGGAAGGCTGGTACCTGGAGCGCACCGTGCACTACATCGCCCGCGTGGGTCTGGACTACGTCAAGAAGCGCATCCTGGATGACTCGGACGCCCGCAAGACGCTGTGGGAGCGCCTGCAATTCGCGCTGGATGGCGAACCCGATCCCTGGTTCGAATCGAGTCGCGCCGGCGTGGATGCGCGGCAATTCGTGCCGGTGCCCGGTGTGCATTCGGCGCCCCTGCCAGCCGCTGCGATTGCTGCCATGGCCACTCCTCGCGCCGCAGCGCAACCGGCCTGATGAAACCCATGAGCCAATGGCAAGCCATCTGCCGCACCGAGGATATCCCGGTACTGGGCGCGCGCCGGGTGGCGCGACCGGCGGGCGTGGCCGTAGCGGTGTTTCGCAACAGTCAGGATGAAGTGTTCGCGCTGCTGGACCGGTGTCCCCACAAGGGCGGTCCCCTGAGCCAGGGCATTGTGTTCGGCACCAGCGTGGCCTGCCCGCTGCACAACTGGACCATTGGGCTCGAAGACGGTTGCGCCAAACAACCCGATGAAGGCTGCGTGCCGCGCTTCGCTTGCAAGGTCGACAACGGCAGCGTCATGCTCGACGCCGGCGAATTGGCGACACTGGCGCTGGACTTGGTCGCACCGCTCGCTGGACCCCAAACGAAGAATGCCGGCAAGCTGGGTGATGAAAGCTTCGACGTACAAACGCCGCACAGCGCCCAATGATCTTTCCGGAAATGATGACAAAACGCATTGCACCAACGCTTCACGGGATCCGGCCGGCGTGGCACTCGGCTCCGCGGCTGTCCCTCCGCCGTAGCCTAGGGCCACCTGCTCCTTCCTTGGTGCCGCTGCGCCGAGCGCCCCACCCACCAGATCCTGCGAACCTGGTGGGCGTTCGAATAACGCGCACGCCCACCATGCGGGCTGCCGAGGATGCTGGGGTGGGTGGCGCAGTGGCATCAAGGAGGAATCGGGGCCCTAGGCCACCGAGGGGGACAGCCGCGGAGCCATTCACCCCGGCGTCCTCGGCTCGCGAGGGTCTACATCCGGGTGGGGGTCGGGCGTGACCGAAACGCGCTCCACCTGCCCCTACTGCGATTACGCCGCGGGTGCGACGAATCGCTTTGCGAGCAATGACGAACGCCGCAGCAGGGGCCTGCTTTCGTGACCGAAACGCGCTCCACCTGCCCCTACTGCGGCGTGGGCTGCGGCGTGATCATCCAGACCGAGGCCGGGCAAATCACGGGGGTGCGCGGCGATCCGGATCATCCGGCCAATTTCGGGCGTCTGTGCACCAAAGGCTCTACGCTGCATCTGACGGCGACCGCGGCTGTGACCCGGCAAACGCGTCTGTTGCAGCCGCTGCGGCGGGCGACGCGTGATGCGGAGCCAGTGCCGGTCACCTGGGATGTCGCACTCGACGCCGCCACGGACAAATTCGCACAGGTGATTCGGGACCATGGGCCGGATGCGGTCGGTTTTTACATCTCGGGGCAGCTTCTCACGGAGGACTATTACGTATTCAACAAACTCGCCAAGGGCCTGATCGGCACCAACAACGTCGACACCAACTCGCGCCTGTGCATGAGCAGCGCCGTGGCCGGGTACAAGCAGACCCTGGGCGCCGACGCGCCGCCGTCGTGTTACGACGACGTCAACCACGCCGGATGTATCTTCATCGTCGGCGCTAACCCGGCATATGCGCACCCGGTGCTGTTCCGGCGCATCGAGGATGCCAAAAAAGCCAATCCGCGGATGAAGATCATCTTGGCCGACCCGCGCCGCACCGACAGCGCCGAGATCGCCGATCTGCACCTGGCGATCCAGCCCGGCACCGATGTGATGTTGTTCAACGGCATGTTGCACATCATGTTGTGGGAAGGCTGGACCGATAGCGCCTACATTGCCGCCCACACCACCGGCTTCGGGGCGCTGCGCACCAGCGTGCGCGACAACACGCCCGACCTGGTGGCGCAGACCTGCGGTATCCGCAAGGAAGACCTGCTGGCGGCCGCCAAACTGTTCGCCACCTCGACGGCCACGCTGAGCCTGTATTGCCAGGGCCTGAACCAGTCCAGCCGTGGTACGGCCAAGAATGCGGCGCTGATCAACTTGCATCTGGCCACCGCGCAGATCGGCAAACCCGGTGCCGGGCCGTTTTCTCTGACCGGCCAGCCCAACGCGATGGGTGGACGCGAAGTGGGCGGCATGGCCAATCTGCTTTCAGCCCACCGCGACCTGGCCAATCCGGAACACCGGGCCGAAGTAGCCGCTTTATGGGGCGTGCCGACCGTTCCCGACAAACCCGGCAAGAGCGCCGTGGAGATGTTCCAGGCCGCGGCCGATGGAGACATCAAGGCGCTCTGGATCTGCTGTACCAACCCGGCCCAGTCGATGCCCGACCAGGCCACGGTGCGCCGCGCTCTGGAACGCGCCGAACTGGTGGTGGTGCAGGAGGCGTTTGCCACTACCGCCACCTGCGCCTACGCCGACCTGTTGTTGCCGGCTACCACCTGGGGTGAGAAGGAGGGCACGGTCACCAACAGCGAACGCCGCATCAGCCGCGTGCGTGCCGCCGTCGTCGCACCCGGCGAGGCGCGGCAGGATTGGGCCATCGCGGTCGATTTCGCCAGACGGCTGGAAGCCAAGGCGCTGCCACGGCGGCCACCTCTTTTTCCCTACGCCACCCCCGAATCGATCTGGAATGAACACCGAGAATCGACGCGTGGGCGCGACCTCGACATCACCGGCATGTCGTACCAATTGCTCGATACGGCAGGCCCTTTGCAATGGCCGATGCGCGAGGGCGAATCGACCGGCAGGATCCGTCTGTTCGAGGACGGGATATTTCCCACACCGGACGGTCGGGCCCGGTTCGCCAATACGGTCTACCAACCGGTCGCCGAGCCGCGCAATGCGCGTTACCCGTTTTCCCTGACCACCGGCCGTCTGCGCGACCAATGGCACGGGATGAGCCGCACCGGCACGCTCGGGCGCCTGTTCGCCCATGTGCCGGAGCCCAGCGTCCAAATGCATCCGCAAGATATGGCGCGGCGCCAGCTCGCGGAAGGTGATCTGGTCGAAGTCAGCAGCAAACGCGGCAGCATCGTTATCGCGGTCCAATCCAGCCCGGAGTTGGGCATGAGCGAGGTCCATATCGCGATGCACTGGGGCGAGGAATATTTAAGCGGCTGTTCCAGCACCGGCGAACGCCTGGCCGGCGTCAACACGCTTACGACGTCGGCCTGTTGCCCGGACTCGAAACAACCCGAACTAAAACACGCCGCCGTGCGTATCGCCAGGGCAGTGTTGCCGTGGTCCCTGCTGGCGCTGGCCTGGTTGCCGGAAGACCGCGCGCTCGCTGCCCATGCTGCGCTGCGCGTGCTGATGCGCTGCTTTCGCTTTGCGGCCTGCGTTCCTTTTTCGAGCCAGACCGCGCTTGCCGGCGGCGGCTCGCGTAGCGGAGTGTTGTTCCGTGCCGCGGCAACCGAGGCGCCGCCAGACAATGTGCTGGAACAAATCGAACAGTTGCTGAATCTGGACAGCCCCGATGTGCTGCGTTACGCCGACAGGAAAAGAGGCCAGCGGCGCGCCGTGCGGATGGCGCGCAGCCACACGGACACCACCCTCGAAGCGGTTGCGCTGGCCGGCGACACGCGTGCCGAAGCCTGGATCCGGACGCTGCTGCAGGAGCAACTCAGCGCCCAGGCTTACGGCCGTTTGCTGCTATTGCCGGGCGCCACGGCGCCGCTGGCGGTGCGTTCCCGCGGCAAGGCAGTCTGCAGTTGCTTCAATGTGACGGAACCGGAAATCAATGGCCACCTGGCCGATGCAGCCGGCACGGATGACGAGCGCCTGGCGTCTTTGCAAACCACGCTGCAATGCGGCACCAACTGCGGTTCCTGCGTACCCGAACTCAAGCGCCTGGTGCGGGCCGCGACCACAGCGGAACCGGCCGCTACCTCATACATAAGCTCATAACAGCGGCATATCAGGCATCCCGGACAATCAGGGCATGTCGATTGCGAAGTACATCAAGGAAATCGGGCGCGGCAAACAAGGCGCCCGGTCGCTGCCGCGCGAACATGCGGCGGACCTGTTCGGCCAGGTGCTGGACGGCGCGGTGACCGACCTGGAAATCGGCGGCTTTTGCCTTGCCATGCGCATCAAGGGCGAAACCGCGCAGGAGATGGCCGGCTTTCTGGACGCAACGCAACTGCGGCTGAAACAGGTGCCGGCCGCAAGCCGTCCCGTAATCGTCATACCCAGTTACAACGGCGCCCGCAAGCTGCCGGCGCTTACGCCGCTGCTCGCGTTGCTGCTGGCGCGCGAAGGTTTGCCGGTGCTGCTGCATGGCGTGGCCAGCGAGTCGACCCGCGTTTTCACGTCCGGTGTGCTGGAGGCGCTTGGCATCCCGGCCCAGACTGCCATAGGCGCAGTCCCCGAGGGTGTCGTCAGGTTTGTGCCGACCGCTATTTTGTGTCCGGGGCTGCAGCGCCTGCTGGATGTGCGCCGCGCGGTTGGCCTGCGTAACCCCGCTCATAGCCTGGTCAAGATCATGAACCCGTGCGCGGGAAAAAGCCTGGTGCTCAGCAGCTACACCCATCCCGAATACGCGTTGTCGATGGCCGCTACTTTCGAGTTGACGCTGGCCAATGCGATGCTGCTCAGGGGCACGGAAGGCGAGTCGGTCGCGGACCCGCGGCGCATGCCAAAAATGGACGGGTTTCTGAACGGCCAACGCGTGTTACTGCAAGAAGCGCAGAGCGGTGCGTTGTCCACGCTGCCCGATCTGCCGAAGGAAATCGACGCAATTACCACCGCGCGTTACATTCGCGACGTGCTCGACGGTACGTCCGCGACACCGGCACCGATCGCCCAACAGGTAGCGCATATTTTGACCATGGTGGCCCGGTTATGAAGCGCGGAAAAGTCACACTGGTCGGTGCCGGCCCAGGCGACCCGGAGCTGTTGACGGTCAAGGCGGTCAAGGCGATTCAGGCGGCCACCGTGTTGCTGGTGGACGACCTGGTCAGCGACGAGATCGTGGCGTTGGCCAATCCCGGCGCGCGGGTCGTGTACGTCGGCAAACGCGGCGGTTGCAAGTCCACGCCGCAGGCCTTTATCCAGAAACTCATGATCGCCGCGGCGCGCGACGGGGACACCGTCGTGCGTCTTAAAGGCGGTGACCCTTTCATCTTCGGTCGCGGCGGCGAAGAGGTCGAGGATTTGCGCGCGGCAGGGTTCGACGTGACGGTCGTCAATGGCATCACAGCGGGTCTGGCGGCCGCAACCGCGCTGGGAATTCCGCTGACGCACCGCGAACATGCCCATGGCGTGGTGTTCGTCACCGGCCATGCCAAACCCGGCGGGCGCGGCACCGACTGGCGCGCGCTGGCTGCCACCGCGCGCGACGCCCGGCTCACGCTGGTGATTTATATGGGCGTCAGCAGCGCACAATATTTACAGGATGAATTGTCGAGCGGTCTGCCAGCCAGTACACCCGTGGCGGTGATCCAGAACGCGTCGCTTCCCGAACAACGCCATGTGACGACTGAACTCGGCCAGCTGGCGAAGGCGATCGCGCGCGAACACATCTCGAGCCCCGCCATCATCGTCGTGGGAGAGGTTACGCGCGCCTTGGCACTGGCAGCGCAGCCGCAGGCACCAGGCTCGCCATGCAGAGTTTCGATGTAGCGGTAATCGGCGCGGGTGCGGCTGGGCTTTTCTGCGCCGGTGTCGCGGGCCAGTTGGGACTCAAGGTCCTGCTGATCGACCACAGCGCAAAGGTGGCCGAAAAAATTCGCATTTCCGGCGGTGGCCGCGCCAACTTCACCAATCGCGACCTGGATTCTTTGGCGCCGCACAAACACTTCCTAGGCGACAACCCGCACTTCTGCCGCTCCGCGTTGACGCGCTACACGCCCCATGATTTCATCGCGCTGGTGCAGCGCCACAACATCCCGTTCCATGAAAAACACAAGGGCCAATTATTCGGCGATCGCTCGGCCGAAGACTTCATCGCCATGTTGCTGCGTGAATGCGATGCCGGCCATGTGACGCGCTGGCAGCCGTGCGCCATCCAGGCCATCCGCCACGGCGCCGACGGATACGCGCTGGACACCGATCGCGGCACCGTACTTGGCCAAAGCGTAGTGGTTGCCTGCGGTGGTTTGTCGATTCCAAAGACCGGCGCCACTGATTTCGGCTACCGCATTGCGCGGCAGTTTGGTTTGCCGGTGGTCGCGCCCCGCCCTGCCCTGGTGCCGCTGACCTTCGACGGACAGGAATGGGCGCCGTATGCGCAACTCTCCGGCCTGGCATTGCCGGTATGTATCGAAATCGGGAACAACAAAAGCCGAACCGCTTTCATGGAAGACCTGCTGTTCACGCACCGCGGACTGAGCGGACCGGCGGTGTTGCAAATTTCAAGCTATTGGCGCAGCGGGGCAACGATCCGGCTCAATCTTGCGCCCGAGCTTGATTTGCCCGCTGCATTGGCGCATGCCAAGGCGACGTCGCGCAAATTGCTCGTCAACGAACTCTCCGCACTGGTGCCGTCGCGGCTCGCGGGCGCCTGGGTGCAGCAGGACGGCAACTGGCAGCGCCCGGTGAATGAAGCCAGCGACAAGGCGCTGGCTGCGCTGGCCGACAAACTCAGCCGCTGGGATGTGGTTCCTACCGGCACCGAAGGTTATAAGAAAGCCGAGGTTACGGCCGGTGGCGTGGATACCCGCGCGTTGTCCAGCCAGACCATGGAATCGAGGCAGGCCGGGCTGTATTTCATTGGCGAAGTGGTGGATGTGACGGGATGGCTGGGGGGTTATAACTTTCAGTGGGCGTGGGCCAGCGCGTACGCCTGTGCGAAAGGACTGGCAGCCAGCTTGCTGAACCCGGGCGCAAAAGCACTATAATTCTGGGCTTTGCTGGCAAAAATGCGCCGCATAAAAAAGCTTCATTCGTCAGGGCGCCCCGATCTCGCCTCGGCACATTTTTTCGGAAATCCCTTAGCCAATGACCACTATCCGTGTAAAAGAAAACGAGCCGTTTGATGTAGCACTACGTCGTTTCAAGCGCACCATTGAAAAACTGGGCCTGTTGACCGACCTGCGCGCGCGTGAGTTTTACGAAAAACCAACTGCCGAGCGCAAGCGCAAGAAGGCTGCTGCCGTCAAACGCAATTACAAACGCATCCGCTCGATGCAGTTGCCTAAAAAGTTGTACTGATCCAGCGTAGTTCGGCCCGGCGCCGAACACAAAAACTTCATGAACCCGCGCCCGGATGACCGGGCGCGGGTTTTGTGCTTAAAGCAGCAACAGGAGGCAGTGATGACGCTTAAAGAACAAGTTACGGAAGACATGAAAACCGCCATGCGCGCCAAGGACAGCGCGCGCCTGGGCACGATCCGTCTGCTGCTTGCGGCATGCAAGCAAAAAGAGGTGGATGAACGCGTCGTGCTGGACGATGGCGCCGTGATTGGCCTTATCGACAAGATGATCAAGCAACGCAAGGACTCGATCGCGGCTTTCGCGGCCGCACAGCGCCAGGACCTGGTCGATAAGGAAAGCGCCGAACTGGTGGTGCTGGAAGCCTATCTTCCGCGGCGCATGGACGCAGCGCAGGTGCTGGCGGAAGTACAAAAGCTGGTAGCTGAACTCGCGGCCCAACTCGGACGCAAACCGGTTGCCGCCGACATGGGCAAAGTAATGGGGCTGGCGAAAATCCGCGTGGCTGGCAAGGCCGAAATGGCCCAGGTGTCCGCTGCGGTAAAGACGGCGCTTGCCGGCCAGGACTAGTCCCGCACTAGCTGCCGGCTACCTTCATCTTCCCGATCAGGATCGATCCGACCGTCTTGGCGCCGTAGTTATAGGTGTCGGCGCCCACGGCTTGGATGTCCTTGAGCATGTTTTTCATGTTGCCCGCAATCGTGATTTCCTGAACCGGATACGCAATGCGGCCGTTTTCGACCCAGAAGCCACTCGCGCCGCGCGAATAGTCACCGGTCACGTAATTCACGCCCTGCCCCATCAGTTCGGTCACCAGCAGACCGCGGCCCATCTTGCGGATCATCGCGTCGAGGTCGTCACCGGCCAAGGTCTGCCGTGAACTGAACCTGAGGTTATGCGAACCGCCGGCGTTGCCGGTAGTGCGCATATCGAGCTTGCGCGCGGTGTAGCTGCTCAGGAAATATCCCTGCACACGCCCGGCTTCCACCACTTGGCGGGCTGCCACCCGCACGCCTTCTTCGTCGAATGGCGAACTGCCCTTGCCGCGTTTTATGAACGGGTCTTCCATGATGTCGATGTGTTTGGGCAGAACCTGTTTGCCCAGCGAGTCGAGCAGAAAAGAACTCTTGCGGTAGAGTGCTCCGCCGCTGATCGCCTGCACAAACGCGCCCAGCAACCCGGCCGCCAGCGGGGACTCGAACAACACCGGGCAATTGCGCGTGGAAATCTTGCGTGCGCCCAGGCGGCTGAGCGCCCGTTCGGCCGCGTAGCGTCCGATGCGTTTCGGGCTTGCAAGATCCCTTGCGTCGAGCATCGAGCTGTACCAGGCGTCGCGCTGCATCGCGTCGCCGCTGCCGGCAATCGGGGACACCGACATCGAATGCCGGGAACTGGCATAACCGCCGCGAAATCCATGTGTATGCGCGCTGAAAAAATGCGATTGCTGCGCCGACACGCCGGCTCCTTCGCTATTGCGGATGCGTTTGTCGGTCTTGAACGCGGCTTCTTCACAGCGCAACGCGAGCTCGGCCGCCTGCTCGCTGGTGACGGCCCAGGGATGGAACATATCCAGATCGATGTCGTTCGCCGAAGCCGGGGCGATATCCGCTTCGTCGGGCAGACCGGCCATCGGATCTTCGGCGGTAAAACGCGCGATATCGTAGGCTGCGGCTACCGTTTGCTGAATGGCCGGCTTCGAAAAATCCGAGGTGCTGGCATTGCCGCGCCGCTGGCCCACATACACCGTTACGGAGAGCCCCTTGTCGCGGTTGCGTTCTACATTTTCCAGTTCGCCCTTGCGGACCGAGACACTCAGTCCACAACCTTCAGAGGCTTCCCCGGCGGCATCGGTGGCTCCCAGTTTGCCGGCATGCTGAAGCGCGGTATCCACAAGGTCTTCAAAAAAAGGCCGGCTGTAACTGAAGCCGCTGTCTGCGTGGGCATTGTTTGATTTCATCTTGGCTCGTTTATGTCGGGGGCTATGATACTTGCCTGCCAACCACGGGGTCGCTCCGACCTTGCATGCCCCTGCATACGATGCCGCGCAAACTAAAAAAAGGTTATTACGTTTCCGGCCAGTTCGTTGCTGAAGGCAGCGAACTGGACCTTGAACTCAAACGCGAATTGAAGGGCAGCGATGAGCCCAGCCGGACTGACCTAAAACGCGAAAGTACCGAACTGCAAAAAATCGGTGAAGACCTGCTGACATTACGCAGCCAGTTCATGGACCACCTGGTATTGCCGGAGAAATTGCGCGACGCCATCGTGGAAGCCAAACGCATCACCAACTTCGAAGGCAAACGCCGTCAGCTGCAGTTCATCGGCAAACTGATGCGCCAGCTCGACGCGGCGCAACTCGACAACGTGCGCGCCGCGCTGGCAGAACAACACAGCGGTTCGGCCAGTGAAACGCTGGCGCTGCACCAGGCCGAGCAATGGCGCGATGGGTTGATAACCGACGACGCGGCATTTGAAAAATGGCTGGGCCATTACCCGCAAACCGACGGCCAGCAGTTGCGCGCCTTGATCCGCCAGACGCGCAAGGACGCCGTGCCGGGCAAGCCGGGAGAGGCGCCGCGCCATGGCAAGGCCTATCGCGAGTTATTCCAGCTGGTGCGAGTGCAGATGCACCGGATCCCCGAGAACGAGCCCGAGCCCCATGCAAGCAACACCACGCAATTTTGACCCGCTGCCGGGCCCTTTGCCAGACCCTATACGTATCGGCATTGTTTCGGTCAGCGATCGGGCGTCAACCGGGGTCTACGAGGACAAGGGACTGCCCGCGCTCAAGGACTGGCTGACGCGTGCGCTGCACAACCCGATCGAATTTGAAGCACGCCTGATTCCCGACGAGCTGGCGCGCATCAGCGCGGCGCTGATCGAACTGGCGGACGCTGGCTGTTGCCTGGTGTTGACCACCGGCGGTACCGGGCCGGCCCTGCGCGACGTAACGCCAGAAGCTACCCTGGCCGTGGCCCACAAGGAAATGCCGGGCTTCGGCGAGCAGATGCGGCAGATCAGCCTGAAGTTCGTGCCTACCGCGATCCTGTCACGCCAATGCGCGGTGGTAAGGGGCCAATGCCTGATCGTCAATCTTCCGGGCCAGCCCAAAGCCATTGCCGAGACACTGGAAGGCCTGCGCGACGCGGCTGGGGAATCCATCGTGCCCGGCATTTTCGCGGCCGTGCCTTATTGCGTGGATTTGATAGGCGGCCCCTACATGGAAACCGTGGACGAGGTTTGCAAGGCGTTCCGGCCCAAGTCGGCGATCCGCACTAAAGGCGCAATCCGTTCGCATTGACGCGAATGGATATCGGTTGCTTTACTTACCAATCAACTGCGTCAGTCTGTCGGCCTGAAAAATTTCATCTCGCGCCGCGTCCGCAGGGACACAACTTTTTGTGGAGCGTTCTTCCGACAACGTGGCAACGGCCTGCCACAACAGCGCAATCTGGTGCTCTTGCGATGAGGCGCTGTCGATCAGGCCACGCATCGCCAGACTCAATGGGTCGTCATTCTGCGTCACGCCGTAGGCGGAAAACCCCATCTTGGAAGCGGCCGCCTCGCGTTTTGCGTCGGTGTCGGCCTCGATGATGCGCGCGGGGTTGCCCACCGCCGTTGCGCCAGCGGGAACCGGCTTGGTCACAACCGCGTTGGAGCCGACCTTGGCGCCGTCGCCCACCGTAAAGCCCCCCAGCACTTTCGCTCCCGCCCCCACCACCACGTCACGTCCCAGCGTGGGATGGCGTTTGGCGCCTTTGTACAGCGAGGTTCCGCCCAGCGTCACGCCCTGGTAAATCGTGCAGCCATCACCGATCTCGGCGGTCTCCCCTACCACCACGCCCATTGCGTGGTCGAAGAAAACGCGCTGGCCGATTTTTGCGCCCGGATGAATCTCGATACCGGTAAGCCAGCGGCCGATATGCGACACAAAACGCCCAAGCCACTTGAAGTCGTGGGTCCAGAACCAGTGCGCACGCCGATGCAGCACCAACGCGTGCAGGCCCGGATAACAGGTCAGCACCTCCCAGATCGTGCGCGCGGCGGGGTCGCGGTCGAGAATGCACTGAACGTCGGAGCGGAGGCGCGAAAACATAAGCCACAGTCTAGCGTTTTGCGCGTTCCGCTGTCTGGAGCATGGCCTTGGCGACACCTCGAAGAATATGGATTTCCTCCGCCGTGACAGCCGCGCGGTTAAAAAGATGGTTGAGGCGCGGCATCAGTTTTCTGGGCGCCAGCGGGTCGAAGTAGTCGATCGCTGTCAGCGCCAGTTCCCAATGCGCCAGCATGCCGGCCACTTGCTGCGCGTCGGCCGCCGCGGTTTGTACCTGGGCCGCACCCGGCTGCACGCTGAAACCGCCCAGAGCCTGGCGCCATTCATAGGCAATCACCTGCAGCGCGGCACCCAAATTGAGCGAACCAAAAGCCGGATTGGTCGGGATGCTCAGCGCCACGTGACAACGGTAGACGTCCTCGTTGCGCATGCCGAAGCGTTCGGAGCCGAACAGGAAAGCCATGCCGGCGGGTTGCGCCCCGGTCGTCCGCGCATCGGTGAATTGCGCAAAACAGTCGCGCGGACTCATTGTCGGCGGCCCGAAGTCGCGCGGCGTCATTGCCGTGGCGCACAGATGGGTCATGCCCTCCAGCGCGTCGTCCAGCGTAGGCACGATACGCGCCTGGTCCAGTACATCCAGCGCACCGCTGGCGCGCTGGATGGTCTCCTCGCGGCGCAACACATTCGGCCAGCGTGGCGCAACCAGCACCAGGTCGTCGAAACCCATGACTTTCATCGCGCGCGCAGCCGCGCCGACGTTGCCGGCGTGGCTGGTCTCGATCAGGATGAAACGTGTCTTCATGGGCCGATTGTCTCAGCGGCGGCAAACCGGTTTCATGGGAAAATGCGGGCCTTGCCGCCGCCATCGAACGGCAGCTCCTCGCTCTTGCAACTTACCAAACCATGCCGTCCCCCAATCTACACCCGATGATCAACGTGGCCATCAAGGCCGCCCGCGCCGCCGGCGCCATCATCAACCGCGCCGCGCTCGATGTCGAGGCGGTGCGTATCTCCCAGAAGCAGGTCAACGACTTCGTCACGGAAGTCGACCATGCGAGCGAAGCCGTCATCATCGAAACGCTGCTGACCGCTTATCCCGGGCACGGCATCCACGCCGAAGAGTCCGGCCGCGAACATGGTGCCAGGGATTCGGAGTTTGTCTGGATCATCGATCCACTGGACGGCACCACCAATTTCATTCACGGCTTTCCGGTCTATTGCGTCAGCATTGCGTTGGCAGTCAAGGGCAAGATCGAGCAGGCCGTCATTTACGACCCGAGCCGCAATGACCTTTTCACCGCCACCAGGGGGCGCGGCGCCTATATGAACGACCGCCGGCTGCGTGTCTCCAAACGCATCCGCATGAACGAATGCCTGATCTCCACCGGCTTCCCGTTTCGTCAGGACGACAACTTTGGCAACTATCTGGCGATGATGGGCGAAGTCATGCAACGCGCGGCCGGCCTGCGCCGCCCCGGTGCTGCTGCGCTCGATCTTGCTTATGTGGCGGCTGGTTTTACCGATGCATTCTTTGAAACCGGCCTGCAACCCTGGGACGTAGCGGCGGGCTCTCTGCTGGTTACCGAAGCCGGCGGACTGGTGGGCAACTTCACGGGCGAGGCTGACTTTCTGGAGCAAAAGGAGTGCCTGGCGGGCAACCCCAAGGTGTACGGCCAACTGGTGACTATTCTGGGCAAATACAGCAAGTTCGCGAGCGCCGCCGACAAAGCCGCGCGACGTCCGTTTACGCCCGATCAGGCGGTCGCACCGGCAGTCTGAAAATCCGGCGCCGCAGCAGATTGAAAGACGTATTGAAAGGACTCACGATGGACCAGCCATTTGAATTCGATCGCATTCCGATCATCCTGCAGTTCCCGGAAACACCCAAGTTCACCGAGACTTATGGCTTCGCTGGCACGCAGGGTTTTGTGGCGCTGGAAGGCCAGCGCTTCGTGCCGCGCGGCAGCCAGCATTCGAACACGGTCTACATCTTCATGCACCCGTCCTCGACCTTGCAGCTGTTGCCCATGCCAGCCGCGTTGGCCAGCGCGGGACTACACGTGATATGCGCCGGGAGCCGCTACCCGAAAAACGACAGCGCGCTGATCATGGAGAAGGTCTGCTTCGACCTGAGCCAGTACGTCAAATGGGCCAAAGAAACCTGTGCCTACAAAAAGGTCGTGTTGGTCGGCTGGTCGGGCGGCGGTTCGCTTTCGCTGTTCTACCAAAGCCAGGCGGAGAATCCGACCATCACCCACACCGCCGCAGGAGATGAATACGACCTGACGCAAGCCAGGATGATTCCTGCCGACGGCGTTGTGTTTATCGCCGCCCATCTGAGCCGCGCCGAGACTCTTACCGAGTGGCTAGACCCATCGGTCAAGGACGAATTAAACCCCGACGATCGGGATCTGGAACTGGACATCTACGACCCGGACTGCCCCAACAAGCCTCCATTCAGCAAGGACTTCGTGGCACGGTTCCGCGCCGCCCAGCGCGCTCGCAGCCGCAGGATCACCGAGTGGGCCGAAGCCATGCTGGCCACCCTCAAGGCGAGGAACAACGGCGAGGTAGAGCGCGGATTCGTCGTGCACCGCACCATGTGCGACCTGCGCTGGATCGATGCCTCGGTAGATCCCAACGGGCGCAAGCCGAACCATTGTTATTTGGGCGACCCAAGGGCCGCGAATAGCGCGCCCGCGGGGCTTGCCCGCTTCTCGAGCCTGCGCTCCTGGCTCTCGCAGTGGTCCATCGACAAATCCCAGGCCAAGGGCCCGGCTTGCGCCGCGCGCATCCTGCACACGCCGGTTCTGCAGATTGAAAACCAGGCCGACGACGCGGTACCGGCAACTCACAATCCGGCCATTTACGCGGCCCTGGCGACTTCCGACAAGGAGCTGGTTTCGATTCAGGGAGCAAGCCACTATTACCTGGGCCAGCCAGCGCAACTCAGGCAGTGCATCGACACATTGCTGGATTGGAGCCGGCGCAAGAATCTGCTGGCCGCGCAAGAAGCACCGGTTTCGTCGTGACAAACGCAGTGCCTGAACCGATCGTCAAGGCATTGGATCGGTGAGCGCCAGTCTGGCCGAACGGCTACGCAATGAAACCCGCGACCTGCATACCGAGGTCGAGCGGAGCATTCTGATGCGTGCATTGCTGAGCGGCGAATTAAGCCTTGCCGCCTACTGCATGTTGTTGCGCAACCTGCATGCGATCTACCTTGCGCTAGAGGCAGCTCTGGTGCGCCATGCCGCCGACGCAGCGCTGGCGGCGGTGTGTATTCCGGCCCTGTTCCGGTCCGCCGCATTGGCGCGGGACCTGACTGACTTGTACGGCGCCACATGGGCTCGTACCGTCGTGCTGCAAGACGCCACCCGGCTCTATGTCGCGCGACTGCGGCAATTGCAGGAGACCGACCCGGCGTTGCTCGTAGCCCATGCCTATGTGCGTTATCTCGGCGACCTCAGCGGCGGCCAGCTGCTCAAGCGAATCGTCGTGAAAAACCTGCAAATGCCAACCGGCTCCGGCACCGCTTTCTACGACTTTGGCGACGCCGACGCGACGCAGGTCCTGATACATGAATTTCGGGCCGGGCTCGAAGACATTCCCGCCCACGAAGCCCGGATCGACGCGATCGTGGCGGAAGCAAAACGCGCCTTTGAGCTGCATCGCACCCTGTTCCAGCAATTGGCTTTGGCCGGTGGCCTGGCTGAAGCCAGCACTGGCGGCGCGTAAAAAGGGCTCGGTTCGGTAACGCGGTAAGGCGCTGCGCAGCCCCATTGATGCGCGCGTTCGGCATATTGGTCGACCAGTCCGATGCCGTTCCAATGAGTCCTGCCTTGCAAGGCTCCGTCACGAGGTCGACTCCGCTGCACAGAAACATCGGGTCGCCAATTGCGGGCAGTACGATTTGCCAGCGGATTTCAGAAGGAAGAGCCATGCTACGAATTTCTGCTTTGCCTGCACATTTCGTCGAAGCGCGCTGAGGCGTATTCAGACACTGGTCGCCTATTTAAATGTCGCACAGACTGCGTTGTGTGGCTTTTTGAAGTCGCGCGCCAGCTCAGGCCAAAATCCATCCGCCGTCCACCGGCAGCAATACTCCGTTGACGTA
>JANYBQ010000559.1 GCA_025360705.1 Betaproteobacteria bacterium
CTGCTGTCAAGAAGCCGGATGCGTCGCCGCCGGCTGGCTCGGGCGCCTGAAGGCTACGGCAAGGGCCAAGCGCAATGCCAATCAGAAAATACCTAATCACCGGGCTGCTGGTCTGGCTGCCGCTGGCCATCACCGTTTGGGTGATCTTGTGGCTTGTCGGGTTGCTGGATGGGATTTTTGGCGGGGTGTTATCCGGGCTGGAGGCATTTATGCCCGGTGGCGGCAATCCCTGGATTGACCGGTTGAGGGCAATCCATGGACTCGGCGTGATCCTGGTGTTTACGACGCTACTGCTGACCGGCGCGCTGGTCAGCAACGTTGCCGGCCGATGGTGGTTTCGTCAATGGGACCGGCTGTTTGCGAATATTCCGATATTCAAGGCTATCTATACCAGCGTCAAGAAAGTAACCAACACGCTTTTCTCCAGTGACGGCAACGCCTTTCGCCGGGCGATGCTGATCCAGTATCCGCGCGCGGGTTCGTGGACGGTTGCGTTTCAAACCGGTGCCCCGAGCGGCGAAGTGGCGCAACACCTGGGAGCGGGATTTGTGAGTGTGTATGTTCCGACCACGCCTAACCCGACCAGCGGCTTTTTCCTGATGCTGCCGCGTGCCGAGGTGATCGAGCTGGAGATGAGCGTGGATGAGGCCCTCACCTATGTAATCTCCATGGGCTCCGTTGCACCGACTCCGCCCGCTTCCCGCCTGGGCAGCACCTAATCCCTTTTCTTACCCGCGCCGGTGGTCCGCCGGTGCTTGAAAGCTTCATATGGCCATGCGTTCCCATTACTGCGGTCTTGTGACCGAAACCTTGTTGGGTGAGACCGTTTCTTTGTGCGGATGGGTGAACCGCCGCCGCGACCATGGAGGCGTGATTTTTGTCGATGTGCGCGATCGGGAGGGGTATGTACAAGTCGTGTGCGACCCTGACCGGGCCGAAATGTTCGCGCGCGCCGAAGGCCTGCGCAACGAGTTTTGCATCCAGGTCCGCGGTGTCGTGCGCGCGCGTCCCACCGGCACGACCAACGAAAGTCTGCGCAGTGGCAAGGTCGAAGTCCTGTGCCATGAACTGGTCGTGCTCAACCCGTCGGTAACGCCCCCATTTCAGATCGATGACGATAACCTCAGCGAGACCACGCGTTTGACGCATCGGGTGCTCGACCTGCGCCGGCCGTATATGCAGAACAACCTGATGCTGCGTTACCGGGTGTCGATGGAAGTGCGTAAATTTCTCGATGCCAACGGGTTTATCGACATCGAAACCCCGATGCTGACCAAGTCGACGCCTGAAGGCGCGCGCGACTATCTGGTTCCAAGCCGTGTACACGCGGGCCATTTCTTTGCGTTGCCGCAGTCGCCCCAGCTGTTCAAGCAGTTGCTGATGGTGGCCGGCTACGACCGTTACTACCAGATCACCAAGTGTTTCCGTGACGAAGATCTGCGTGCCGACCGTCAGCCGGAATTCACGCAGATCGATATCGAGACTTCATTCCTTGAGGAAGAAGAAATTCGTTCGCTGACGCAGGCCATGATCACGTCCGTGTTCAAAACCACCATCAACGTGGATCTGGGCGAGTTTCCGGTGATGGCGTATTCCGAGGCAATGCACCGGTACGGCTCGGATAAACCCGATCTGCGCGTGGCGCTGGAGTTCACCGAAGTCACCGACGTGATGGCGGATGTCGACTTCAAGGTGTTCTCGAGTGCGGCTACGTCCAAGGGCGGGCGCGTGGTGGCTATGCGGGTTCCGGGTGGCGCCAGGGAGTCGGGGGGGTTGAGCCGGGGCGAGATCGACGCCTACGCGGAGTTCGTGAAGATCTATGGCGCCAAGGGCCTGGCCTATATCAAGGTCAACGATGCCGCGAGCGGCGCCGGCGACAAACAAGCGCGCTGGCCTGGCCTGCAAAGCCCGATCGTCAAGAACCTGCATGACCGCGCGCTCACCGAAGTGTTGGCGCGTACCGGCGCGCGGGACGGCGACCTTATTTTCTTTGGCGCCGACAAGGAAAAAATCGTCAATGACGCGATTGGCGCATTGCGCGTAAAGATCGGGCACAGCGAGTTCGGCCGCAAGAACGGCCTGTTCACGGCCGGCTGGCGCCCGTTATGGGTGGTGGACTTCCCGATGTTCGAGTTCGACGAGGAAGCACAGCGTTACACCGCAACCCACCATCCCTTTACCGCCCCGAAAGACGGGCATGAAGACTGGATGGTGTCCGCGCCCGAAAAATGTATCTCCAAGGGTTACGACATGGTGCTCAACGGCTGGGAGATGGGCGGCGGCTCGGTGCGTATTCACCGCGCCGACGTCCAGCAAAAGGTCTTCGACGCACTCAAGATCACGCCTGAAGAAGCCCAGTTGAAATTCGGTTTTCTGCTGGATGCGCTGCAATATGGCGCGCCACCGCACGGTGGTCTGGCCTTCGGACTGGACCGCATCGTGACGCTCATGACCGGCGCCGAGTCGATCCGCGACGTGATCGCATTCCCCAAGACCCAGCGCGCCCAGTGCCTGTTGACCCAGGCACCGTCGCCGGTGGACGAAAAGCAGTTGCGCGAGTTGCATATCCGCTTGCGAGCACCGGCAATCGTCTGACACGGCGCAAGCCAGCGGTGGGGCAGAATGGCGGCTCAACTTGCCGTTGTCCGCTTGCATGCCCAGACCTTTCAAAATCCCGCAGTCGGTGCTGGTGGTGATCCACACCGCAGCGTTGGACGTACTGCTGATCCGGCGCGCCGACGCCACCGACTTCTGGCAATCCGTGACCGGCAGCAAGGATCAGATAGAGATCTCTTTTCGAGACACAGCCGTCCGGGAGGTGTTTGAGGAGACCGGCATCGCGTGTGGTCCGGGTACGCCGCTTGCGCATGGGCTGATCGACTGGCAGCTTGAGAACGTCTACGACATCTATCCGCGGTGGCAGCATCGGTATGCAGCCGGCGTTACGCGCAATACCGAGCATTTGTTCGGCCTGACGGTGCCTTCCGGCGCCGCGGTCCGGCTCCACCCACGCGAACATACGGCTTATCGGTGGCTGCCCTGGCGCGAAGCGGCCGAAGCATGTTTTTCTCCGTCCAACGCGGAAGCCATCCTTATGTTGCCGCGATTTGTCCCTCGGGAGAGCGCGTCTTGAATGTCGTACGGGTTGCCACTTACAACATCCACAAGGGGGTGCAAGGCCTGGGTCCGCGGCGTCGTCTGGAAATCCATAACCTGGGCCATGCGGTAGAGCAGCTTGACGCCGACGTTGTGTGTCTGCAGGAGGTCCGCAAAGTCCATCGCGGCGAGGCCAAATATTTCACGCGTTGGCCGGAACTGGCGCAGGCCGATTTTCTGGCGCCGGAGGGTTACGAGGCGGTCTACCGCACCAATGCGGTCACGCGCCATGGCGAACACGGCAACGCCTTGTTGTCGCGCTGGCCGGTGATTGGACATCAGCATGAGGACATGTCGGACCACCGGTTCGAGCAACGCGGCCTGCTGCATTCCGAACTGATGGTGCATGGCACACCCGTGCACGTGGTGGTGTGCCATCTGGGCCTGATACGTGCCAGCCGCGAGAGGCAGGTGGCGCAGTTGCAGCGATTCATCCTGCGCGAGGTACCCGCGCACGCGCCGCTGCTGGTCGCCGGAGATTTCAACGATTGGGGCGACATGGTGCAACGCGAGCTGGCCACCGTCGGTTTGCTCGCCTTCAAAGGTGTGCGCCAGATGACTTTTCCGTCACGTTTGCCGCTGGTGCAACTCGACTATGTATTTGCCCGGGGCCTCCGGCCGCTTGGCGCGGAGGTACCGCGCGGTCGCATCTGGTGGCGCATGTCGGACCATCTGCCGCTTATCGCCGAATTCGGTTTGCCGGCTTGAAAGGTAGCCGACGCGCCAAGGCACGATTGCGTGGAGCGCATCAACTGCGACTTTTCCAGGGCGCGGGCGCGTACTTTGAAGCGCTGATCGAGGACATCGACCGGAGCCAGCGCGAGGTGCGTATCGAGACCTACATTTTTGCGTTTGACGCAACCGGTCGTGCGCTGGCCGAGGCAATGGAACGCGCAGCCGCGCGCGGCGTCACTGTTCACCTCACGATGGACGGTGTCGGCACGCCCAGCATTCCGCCCGAATGGGCGCAACGGTTCGACCGCCGTGGCGTGCAATGGCGCATTTTCCTGCCTCTTGGACGAATTGGATTGGTGATCCCGACCCGCTGGCGGCGCTTGCACCGCAAATTGTGCGTGCTGGATGGCACAACCGCTTACTGCGGCGGCATCAATGTGCTGGATGATTTCTTCGACATCAACCACGGTCGGCTAAACAAGCCGAGGCTCGATTTCGCGGTGCGTGTCACCGGTCCGCTGGTGCAGGATGTGCTGCAAGTCATGACGCGTTTCTGGCGCCGCCGCACACCGGCTGCTGAAGTGCGGCGCAATGGTTTGCAGGCCGCCTGGCGCGAGTTGCGGTTTAACCTGCAGCGCGTTTTCTCCGATCAGGCGCAGAGCGAGGACGCGTTTGCGTTTGGGCCGTCCGTGCCCGCGGCCACTGGCATAAGCGGACAGGGCGCATTTGCGGACCTGGTGCTGCGCGACAACCTGCGCAACCGGCAAAAGATAGAGCGGGCCTATCTCAAGGCCATCGGGGTCGCGCGAAACGAGGTGATTATCGCCAACGCCTATTTCCTGCCCGGCGCCCGATTGCGCAGGGCGCTGATACACGCGGCCCGGCGCGGCGTGCGGGTTCGCCTGTTGCTTCAAGGTCGCTACGAATATTTTTTGCAATACCATGCCACGCGACCCCTGTACGGAAAACTGCTGGAAGCCGGCGTTGAAATTCACGAATACACCGCGAGCTTTATGCACGCCAAGGTGGCCGTGACGGACAGCCGCTGGGCCACTGTCGGCTCTTCCAATCTCGATCCCCTGAGTTTGTTGCTGGCGCGCGAAGCCAATATCGTGATGGACGATGCGGGTTTTGCCGGCGCGTTGCGCGAACGCCTTGAGCAAGCCATCACCGAAGGCAGCAGCCAGATTCAAGCGCAAGCGTTCGCCAACCGCTCCTGGCGCCAGCGCGTGCTGGAGGCATTGGCCTCCATGGCCCTGCGCGCGGGCATCCTGCTGACCGGGCGGCGCTATTGATTAGATAGCTTGATATGCTGTATCGGCAACGTCCGCGAGCTAAAGCCCCTGCTCTTGAAACGCTGGTACGATGACGTCATGTCAATGCAGTCCATCAGTCCAGCCAGTCCCGCCATTGCCACGGATGCCGATGAAGGTACCCCGGTTTCGGTCAAGATCCGCGAGCGACTGCTGGCCGCGCGCAAGCGTTTCAACGCCAACGACAATATTTCCGAGTTCATGGAGCCGGGTGATCTGGAGGCTTTGCTCGACGAGGTCACGGACAAGATGAAGGGTGTTCTGAGCAGCCTGGTGATCGATACCGCGCGTGACCACAACACGAGCAATACCGCGCGCCGGGTCGCCAAGATGTACTTGAATGAAGTTTTCAACGGCCGTTACGTGGCGGCTCCGACCATTACAGAATTTCCCAACGCGGAGCACTTGAACGAACTCATGATCGTGGGACCGATCACGGTTCGCAGTGCCTGCAGCCACCATTTCTGCCCCGTGATCGGAAAGATCTGGATCGGCGTGATGCCTAACGAACACACCAACGTGATCGGATTGTCCAAATACGCGCGTTTGGCGGAGTGGATCATGGGCCGTCCGCAGATACAGGAAGAAGCCGTGGTGCAACTGGCCGACCTGATTCAACTCAAGACCCAGCCTGACGGACTGGCCATCGTCATGGAGGCTAGCCACTACTGCATGGCCTGGCGCGGTGTGAAGGACATGGACAGCAAGATGATCAACTCCGTGATGCGTGGCGCGTTCCTCAAGGATGCCTCACTGCGTCGGGAGTTTTTGTCCCTTATCCCTGGAAAAGGTTGAACGAAAATGCTGGTACGCCTTCTTTACGCAAGCCGCGCCGTGGACACGAGCGCGGACGCGATAGACGCCATCCTGGCGCAGTCGCGCCAATCCAATCCGCTATGCGGCATAACCGGCATCCTGTGTTACGGCGGCGGTATCTTCCTGCAGGCGATTGAAGGCGGGCGTATGGCGGTCAGCGAACTGTATGGACATATCCAGAAGGATGCGCGCCACAAGGATGTGGTGCTGCTGCATTACGAAGAAATATCGGAGCGCCGGTTCGGCGGCTGGACCATGGGCCAGGTCAACATGTCACGCATCAACGTGTCTATCCTGCTTAAATACGCGGAGAAGCCGGAACTCGATCCCTACGCGGTGTCGGGCAAGGTGTCGCTGGCTTTGCTGGAAGAACTGATGGCGACCGCGTCCATCATGGGCCGCGCCTGACGCTGGCGGCAACTGGTACGGGCCGTTACGACACGGTGGCTGAGCGCGGTGCCGGCAAGACGCTGATCGGTTGCGATTTCAGCAGCCGCCCCGGCAAACATAAACGGATCGTTATTGCGCGCGGCAAGCTCAGTCGCGGCACAGTGCGGCTGGACGGCTTTGAGCAGCTGCAATCGCTCGAAGCGTTTGCGCACTGGCTCGCGCAGCCGGGCGATTGGGTGGGCGGATTCGATCTCCCATTTGGCCTGCCGCGCGAACTGGTGCAGCACCTGGGCTGGCCGACCGACTGGGAAACCTGCATCCGGCACTATGCGGCTCTGAGCCGCCCGCGGATTCGCCAACTGTTCGCTAATTTTTGCAACAACCGGCCTGCCGGCGGCAAATTTGCGCATCGGGCCACTGACACTCCTGCCGGTTCGAGTCCGTCGATGAAATGGGTCAACCCGCCGGTTGCCTACATGTTGCATGCCGGGGTGCCGTTGCTGATCGCCGCCGGCGTTCACCTGCCCGGACTTCATGCGGGTGACCGCGCCGATGTGGACGTCGATGGCCGGTCCCGCCGTATTGCGCTGGAAACTTATCCCGGCCTGCTGGCACGGGAGGTGTTGGGCTACAAGAGCTACAAGAGCGACGACCGCGCAAAACAAACGTCGCAACGCCTTGAGCGACGTTGCCAGTTACTGGAGGCGCTTGCCAGTGGCCAGACCCGTTTAAAGCTGCGCCTGGAACTGGATCATTCCCAACGCGAGATGATCCGCGGCGACCCCAGTGGAGACAGTCTGGATGCCGTGTTGTGCCTGATCCAGGCGGCATGGGGATGGCAACAGGGCTGGCCCTGGTTTGGCCTGCCCACAACGATGGATCCACTCGAAGGCTGGATCGTCAGCGCCTGACCCTGAAAAATCCAGGCCGCGCGCCTCAAGCCGCCTTGGGAATGACGGTTTCTTCGAGTTTGCTGGCGAGTTGCGTCACGGCCAGAGCGGCTGGACATCCCGGCAAGGACTGCATCAATAGCTGGCGCCGCATCACCGCCTGACGCACCGATGGGTCGGCCGGAATGTCGGCGAGATGCACCAGCCGCACGCCCCGTCCGGGCTCGGTCACCACGAAACGGTCCAGCACCTGCTGCAGTTGACCGGTTATTGCGCGTCCATCGCCCAGGCGCGCCGTCTGGTTGATGACCATGTGGATATTGGTTCTTTTTTGCTGTCCGGCCAGCACCTTGATAGTGGCATAGGCGTCGGTCAGCGAAGTTGGTTCCGGTGTCGCGACAACCAGCACCACGGAGGCCAGGGACACGGCAAACAAAACCACATCGGAGATGCCCGCGCCGGTATCCAGCAGCACCACGTCGTAGTGGGGAATCAGGCCGCTGATGATGCGCAAAAAGTCGTCGCGCACTTCGGGTGTAAGGCGCGAATATTCCACCATGCCAGAGCCGGCCAGCAACACCGAAAACCCGCCCGGCGCCCGGATGATCGCCTCTTCGAGCTTGGCTTTGCCGGTAAACACGTCGTGCAAGGTGACCTTGGGATACAGGTTAAGCACAACATCCAGGTTAGCAAGCCCCAGGTCGGCGTCCAGCACCAGCACGCGCTGGCCGCGTTTGGCCAGTGCAGCGGCCAGATTGGCCGAGATAAAAGTCTTGCCGACCCCGCCTTTACCGCTGGTCACGGCCACTACCTTGCCCAATGGTCTGAGCGGTATTACGTGAGTAATCGACCCGTCCGTCGCGGTTTCTGTTGCGTCAATCATCAGTTCACCCCCTGCGCGGCATTGCCGGCAGGCTCGGCCCCCACGCGCTCAACCCACGCCGGCTCATCCAGGGACAAATGACCGAACAAAAGATTCTTCTCCTCGGCGCTGACCGCAATGACCTGTTGATGATCGATAAAGACGCGATTGCGGCCTTCCGACTTGGCCCGGTACAGCAGGTTGTCGGCGCGTTCGATCCACAACGCCGCTGTCGAGCGTACCCACTCGGGTGCATAAGCGCCGCCAATGCTGATGGTGGCGCGCACACAGGCGACCGGACCAACCATCAAGGTGAGCGCCTCGACCGTCTGGCGAATCCGCTCCGCCACCACCTGACCGACCGAAACCAGGCAGTTGGGCAGCAACACGGCAAATTCTTCTCCGCCGTACCGCGCCACCGTGTCCATGGGACGGATGCAGCCGGCCAGGCATTTGGCGACAGACTGCAATACCTTGTCACCGACAACATGTCCGTGGGTATCGTTAATGCTTTTGAAATGATCGATGTCCAC
>JANYBQ010000574.1 GCA_025360705.1 Betaproteobacteria bacterium
GTATCGCGGAGTACCACGGCCCGCGCAGCCAGATGATGCGTTGCATCGACCATCCGACCATGGTGCGCGATGGGGTAGGTTGGGGCTCGCCGGCCGGTGTGTCGGCAGCCTATATGGCGCAACTCGGCTTCACGGGCGCCCCGGCCATCACCACCGAAGGGGCCGCGGCAGCACCGTACTGGAACGATCTGGGCACGCGTTGGGAAGTCAGCAACACCCATTACAAGGCCTACCCGGTTTGCCGCTGGGCACACCCCGCGATCGATGCGGTGCAGGACCTGATGCGCGACCACAAGCTCACCAGCCGCGACATAGCGCGCGCGCGCATCAAGACCTTCCACTACGCCACCCGTCTGGCCGGTCACGCACCCAAGACCGTGGATGAGCTTACCTATGCGCTGGCCTATCCGTTCGCGATCATGGCGGTCCATGGCGAAATCGGGCCGCGCCAGTTGCAGGAGAGCATCCTGCACGACGCGGAGGTACTGCGGATCAGCAAGGCGACCGAGCTTGTGGATGACGAGCACTACACCCGTATCAGCATCGACAAACGCTGGGCCGACGTGACGCTTTACCTAAAGGACGGACGCGAAATCCAGTCCCCGGCCCGGACCCCGCGCGGCGACCCGGACAACCCGTTATCGGACCAGGAAATCAGCGACAAGTTTCACTTGCTGGCCGATGAGATTATTGGCGCGCCGCGCGCGCGGGATATCGAGCGGCGTGTGGCCCAGGTCTGTGGGCTGGACTTCGACCTGGACGCCTGGCTTTTTCTTATCTTCGCTGCCCCGGAATAACGGTCGCCAGAATTTTGTTCACTTGGTCGAAGTTGGCCGGTTTGACCAAGTGGTGGTCGAACCCCGCTTCCTTCGAATTCCGGTGGTCTGTTTCCTGCCCGTAACCCGTCATCGCGACCAGCATGATATTGGCCAGCGCGGGAATCTGGCGAATCCGCCTTGCCACTTCCAAACCGGTCAGTCCCGGCAAGCCGATGTCCAGCAGTACCAAGTCGGCTTGAAACTGCTGGACCGCCTCCAACGCCGCCGGGCCGTCGTGCGCCATCCGGACCTCATGCCCATGCATGGCCAGCAATTCCGCCATGCTTTCAGCCGCGTCGAGGTTGTCATCCACAACCAGCACCCGGCACGATCTTGCGGGCGGCGGAGCCGTTGCGATGGAATCTGCCGGCAACTTGCGCACGCTCGTCGGCACGGCCGGCAGACGAACAACGAACTCGCTGCCTTGCCCCAGAACGCTGGAAACCTCCACCGTTCCGCCATGTAGTTCGACCAGGTGCTGTACCAGGCTCAGGCCGATGCCCAGGCCGCCTTGCGAGCGGTCGAGGGACCGTTCCGCCTGCGTGAACAGGTCGAAAATGCGCGGCAGCAGTTCCGGGGCGATGCCAACACCGGTATCCCGCACTCGAAGCACCGCCGCGTCATCCTCCTGGCGAACCGACAGCCAGATCTGGCCGCCTTCGTCGGTGTACTTGGCGGCATTGGTGAGCAGGTTCACCACCACCTGCTCCAGCCGGGCGGCGTCAGCCCGCAACCAGACCGGTTGCGGCGGCAGCGCTACCGTGAGTGCGTGCCGACGTTGCGTCACCAGCGGCTGGACCGTTTCCAGCGCCCGTTCCACCACGCCACTGATGGCGATCCGCTCGAGGCGAAGCCGGACCCTGCCGGTCGTGATGCGGGAGATTTCCAGCAGGTCATCGATGAGATGTTTCAGCTGGCCCACCTGGCGCTCGATGATGCCGCGGGCTTGCCGCTGGACCGGATCTTCATTCGTCTGCAAACGAAGCATGTGCACGGCGTTGGACAGCGGGGCCAGCGGGTTGCGCAGTTCATGGCTGAGCATCGCCAGAAACTCATTCTTGCGGCTATCCAGCGCCGTCAGCGCTTGCGCCTGTTCCTGCAACTTGAGCTCCATGTGGCTGCGTTCGGTGATGTCGTAAAAGCAATTGATGGCGCCCGTCATTTCGCCCTGCGCATCGGTCAACGGCACGACGTTCGAGATCACAGTGATCCGCGAGCCGTCGGGCCGCTCGACGACGACTTCCACGTCACGCGCAAACGGTATTTCTCCGGCCAGAACCCTGGCCATCGGAGTATCTGCGCGGGAAACCAGCGTACCGTCGGGAAGATACAGTTTCAGCGAGCCGCAGAAGCGTTCATTGCTATCCCCGCGCGTCGGTTCGCGCCCCCATAAATTAACGGCCACGGAGTTGAACTCCTGTAGCGTTCCCGAAGCGTCACAGGCATACATCGCGATCGGCCCACGATCGAACAATGCGCGGAAAAGCTCTTCGCTACGGCGCAGCGTAGCTTCGGCCCGAAGGCGTTCCAATCGCGTCCAGATGCGCTCGGTCAGTTCGCGCGTCAGCGCAATCTCGTCCTCCTGCCAGTCATGGACCTCGGATTTGTAGAGGCACAGCGCAAAGCGCCATTGCCCGTCAACGATCAGCGGCGCGCAAACAAACGATGCCATCTTCAGCGCAGCGAATTTCGCCGGGTCCGTGCGCGGGTCCGCGGCGGTATCGCGCACGACGATAACTTCTCCGGTGCGCGCTGTCCTGATAAATTCTTCCTCCACGAAATCCGCGAGCCGATAAGTACTCGCCAGGCCCGGCACGTCGTCGCGATGCCAGTCCTGGTTGATAACCACCTGGTCCGCGGCTTCGTTAATTTCCACCAAGGCACAGAGCGACAGCTGGAGATACGCAGCCACGCTTGCGCCAACGGTGCGCGTCATTTCGTCCACGTTTGTCCAACGCGCCAGATCCTGGCTGACCGAGGCCAGAAACTCAAAATTCATTTCCCTGCGCCGCTGCCCGGTCACGTCGCGCGAAACTGCCAGCAGACGCGCGGGCTTGCGCTGGGCATCGAGAATCGGCGAAATCGCCACGTCCCACCACTTGGGCTCATTGCGAAAGGTGCGGAAAAAACCGACGAAGTTTCCTTTGCCGCCTGCCAGCGCCGCATCGATGGCCGCCCGGGCCGCCTGCCTGTCGCCGTCCTTCCACAGTTCGATCCAAGACTTGTTCAAAAACGGCCGGATGTCCTCTATGCCAAGTAGTTGCTGCCCATTGAACATGGACAGCAAATTTCCTTCAAGGTCCAGCACCTTGATGCAGTCCGGGCTGCTTTCAATAATGCTGCGGTTGAACGCTTCGCTTTGGCGCAGCGCGTCTTCCGCCTGCTTTCGCTGGGTGATGTCCTTGGAAACAATCGCCAGCCGACGATGGGTTTTATCTTCTATCTTGACGCCGTAGACTTCCAGCACGCGTACCTCGGGAACCAGTTCACGTTCGAACCGGATCGGCTCGCCGGTTTTTAGAACTGTGTCGTAGGTGAGGTACCAGTCCTCGGTTATGCCCGGAAACAGTTGCCGGATGGTTTTCCCGACCACGCCATTCGCGCTGTCAACTCCGGATTGCCGCACGAAAGCCGGGTTGACTTCGACGTAGCGAAAATCCAGCGGCGCGCCGGCTTGGCCATCCAGCTTCTCGATGATGCAAAAGCCGTCTTCGATCGCATCGAAAACCGTGCGATAACGTTGTTCGCTGGCGCGAAATTCCGCGTTCAGTTTTTCCATCGCCAGGCCGGACTCGACCGCCTCTTCCACCAGCGTGAGCGCAACCTGGCCTTGCCGTTGCGCTGCTTCCAGAGACTGCACCGCCTGGTACGCCGCCGATGCAAACCGGCTCAAACTTTCAAGCTGCCGCAGGTCCTCGGAGTCGAACTTGCGATACGGATCATGGGCAACGACCCAGATCGTGCCGACCGCTTTCCCGTTGACGTAAAAAGGAAACAGCAGGCACTCTTCGGCCACCGGCAATAACGGCAGAATATAGAGGTAACGACGTTCGGGGCGCTTGAACAATAGCGGGCCGTTGCAGTCGAGAACGTCGCCGCATGGTCCGAAATCGCGCGGCGTGCCGCCGCCAACGTGGGGATGCCAAAGCCCGGCCACTGCAGGCCAGAAGAAGTTCCTTTCGTCCTTTGTCAGCAGACTGACGCCCGCCGAGCCGGCCTTGAACATCTCCAGCAGGATGTTGGCCAGCGTCTGTAGAACCGACCGCGGCGCATCGGCCAGCGCCTGAACCAGTGTTATCAGAGCACGGTTTCCTGTCTCGAAATCCGGCGCGCGGGTGGGACGCTGACTCAATTCCTCGGTGCACAGGATAGCTTCCAGCGGCACCGAGCCACTGACGGCGGTGGTCGAGAGGCGAGTTACCCCATCGGTTCGCGGTTCAAGATCGGATTGATTTTGCGCGGGTGCTTCAACTGAAAATGGGGCGGTCATACAGCCCACCAGCTAGCTGTTTTCACCATACAAGGTGTCGTTTTAATCATAAATCCTGGGGAGGCGTGCGGGCCGCGAACAGCAGGACCGAGCCCGCCCAAAGCCGCATCTTCGCACTTATCGACAATCGTGATCGGCGGACTCCGGGAAATGCCATCGCGCCCGGAAGCGCCTCAGAACTTGTTTTCAGTCGCGCCTGCGTCCGGCAGGTTGATCCGCAGTGGTCATTGGGGAGCTCCGGTCCGCGCTGTCGCCGCACGTTCATCGCTGGGCCGGTGTCCATGCACCCCTCGGTAACAACGGCTGAAGTGCGAGGCGGACTCGAAGCCGCAGGCCACCGCAACCTGCAATATCGATTTGCTGGTTTGCTGAAGCATGGCGCGCGCCCGATCCAGGCGCAGCTTGAGGTGGAAGCGACTCGGGCTCGAACCAAGGTATTTTTCGAACAGACGTTCGAGTTGTCGCGGCGACAACTCGACGGCGCCGGCAATGTCCTGTACCGATCGTGGTTCTTCATCCGCCACTTCCATCATGGCGATGGCGGTAATCAGCTTTTCGTTGGCCACGCCAACCCGGCTCTGGATCGCCATGCGTTGCGAGTCCTGCGCCGCGCGGATGCGCGGATGAATGAACTGTTCGGACACGTCGTTGGCCAGCGCGCGCCCATGACGGTCGGTGATGACCTGCAACATCATGTCCAGCGCCGCAGTGCCACCCGAACACGTGAAGCGGTTGCCATCGATGACGAAGATTTCGGTGGTGGTGCGGATGCGCGGAAAACGTTCGGCAAATGCTGCCAGGCTTTCCCAGTGCAGGGCGCAACGCCGTCCGTCCAGCAGTCCGGCGTATGCCAGCAGATACGCGCCAATGCTGATGCCGCCGATGGTGACGCCACGCCGCGCGAGGCCACGCAGCCACTGATGCGCGGCCTTGTTTTCGAGATGCTTCTCGTGCAGCCCAGAGCAGACCAGCAGCAGATCGAGCCTCGGATCATCGCCAATGGAGCCGTGTACGGCGATCTCGATGTGGTTGCTGGCGCGGACCGGCGCGCCATCGATGGAAAACAGCTGCCATTCGAACAATGGCTGCTTGGCAAGACGATTGGCTGCGCGCAACGGTTCGATAGCCGCTGCAAAAGCCATCATCGGGAAATTCGGCAACAGGTAGAAGCCTACCGTGTAAGGCGCAGTCTCGGGCATTGGGAAATTATCCGGCATGTCGTATTGCGTACAAGGTCCGTCGGTTTGCGCATATCCGCCCGCCGGTGTGTCCCCTAGTATTGACCGATGATGGAAATGAAACGGCGACGCGAAGGCGGCCGGGGCCGGCGGTCCACGACCGGGCATCTGGCGCAGTTGCCGCTGCAGCGGGTGGTCAACCCCTATGCCCCGATGGATGTGCTGTCGGCGGATCAGCTGGAGGCGATTCATCTGACCTCGCTGCGTATTCTTGAAGAGCTTGGCATCGAGGTGATGTCGCGGCGCGCGCTCGACATCTTCAGGGCGGCGGGCGCCCAGGTGGACGACGCAAGCATGACGGTGCGGCTGGACCGCGGGCTGGTGGCGCAGGCGCTGACCACTGCGCCTTCCATCTTCAGCCTGACGCCGCGCAACCCGGAAAAAACGGTCATCCTGGGTGGCAACCACATCAATTTCGGGCTAGTCGCCGGTCCGCCCAATGTGCATGACCGCGAACGCGGCAGGCGCTCCGGCAATTACCAGGACTACTGCGATTTCATCCGCCTCGCGCACTATTTCAATGCCATCCATCTGATCGGCAACCAGGTCTGCGCGCCGATCGATCTACCCGCGAATTCGCGCCATCTCGACACCTACCGGGCCAATCTGGTTTATTCCGACCTTAGTTACCATTGCACCGCGATCGGTGCCGGCCGCGCGATGGACGGGATCCGGATGATGGCCATAGCCCGAGGCATCTCGCTCAAGGAAATGGCCAAAAGCCCCGGAGTCATCACGATAATTTCGGTCAACAGCCCGCGCCGTTTCGACGACGGCATGGCTGACGGGCTGATTGCCATGGCCGAGCACGGACAGGTGGTCGTGGTGACCCCGTTCACGCTGATGGGTGCTATGGCGCCGGTGTCACTGGCCGCCGCGCTTGCGCAGCAAAACGCCGAGGCGCTGTTCGGAGTCGTGCTGACGCAGCTGATCAACCCCGGCACCCCGGTGATGTATGGGTCGTTCACCTCCAACGTGGACATGCGGTCCGGCGCACCCGCGTTTGGCACCCCCGAAAACACCAAGGCGAATATCGCCAGCGGCCAACTGGCTCGGCGTTACAAGTTGCCGTATCGGACCTCTAATGCGAACGCTTCGAACGCCGCCGACGCGCAGTCGATCTACGAAACCGAAATGTCCTTGTGGGGCGCGATCCTGGGCCATGGCAACCTGGTCTACCACGCGGCCGGTTGGCTGGAGGGCGGTCTGACCGCGTCGTTCGAGAAACTGGTGCTGGACGTGGAGATGCTCCAGCACATGATCGAGTTTTTGAAACCGATTGAAGTCAACGAAGCCGAACTTGGATTCGACGCCATCAAAGGCGTAAAAACCGGCGGCCATTTTTTTGGCGAGCCGCATACGATGGCGCGTTACGAACACGCCTTCTACCAGCCGCTGGTCTCCAATTGGCAGAATTACGAGAGTTGGGAAATTGCCGGCGCCAAAGACGCGACGCAGCGCGCCACCGACATTTGGAAGCGGGCATTGGCCGAGTATGAAGAACCGGTGATGGACCCCGCGGTCCGCGAAGAACTCGACGCCTATGTCGCCAAGCGGCGCGAAGAGATCGGTGTCGGAGAGCCCTAGCCTGTGTAGTTTTGAGCTTGAAGTATTCGATATTTTCCCTGGCCCGCAACGCGCTGTCGCAGGATGCGCACTGGCAGCGCGCAATACGGCTACGAGGTGCTTGCGCCAGCCATGTTCCGGTAACGGCGCTTGCGCGGCCCCAGCTTATTTACGGACGAGTTCTTAGTCGTGCCGCCCGGCAATCGATACCGACTTGAGCAAAACCACCAGGGC
>JANYBQ010000594.1 GCA_025360705.1 Betaproteobacteria bacterium
TGATGGTGGCGTCCAGCGCCCAGCGCGCGCGCATTTTGCCGCGTGCGCTGGCGTAGGCCGTCAAGGTGCCAAACACGACGCAGATGGCCGTGGCGATGCCGGACAGGATCAGACTGTTGATGATGGGTTGTACAAGCTGCGCGGCTACGCGTTCGTAGTGGCCCCAGGTGTAGCTCGTTGGCAGCATGGTGCCGGGCCAGCGGTCGGCGACCGAGGCCAGCGCAATCACGAGTTGCGGCAATACCGAAATAAAGATTACCAGCCAGCAATAGACGTTGGCCGCCAGGCGCGCGCCGGGGTGCGTGAAGCGCACCGCAGCGCTTGCCGTGCCACCGACCGTGGCGTAAGCGCGTTTGCGGTTGACCCAGCCCAGCAGCGCCATCGCGAACAGGGTCAGCAGCACGTTGACGGCGGCAATGGCCGATGCGGCGTTGAGGTTGAAGAAGCCGTGGATCTGGTAGTAGATGAGTGTGGGCAAGACCTGGAATTCACCGCCCAGGATGGAAGGCACGCCGAAGTCGCCGATTACCTTGATAAACACGATCAGCATCGACGCCGCGATGGCCGGCAGCGCGAGCGGTAGCGTAATGGTGCGGATGATGCGCCAGCGGCTGGCGCCCGCCATGCGCGCGGCATCTTCGATATGCGGGTCGCCGGCTGCCAGCGCGCCTTGCACGATCAGGAACACATAGGGGAAGTACGACAGTGCCAGCGCCAGGATCACACCGCCCGGCCCGTAGATGCTTGGCAGGGTCAAACCGGTGGTCTGGAACACAAACTGCGTGATGGTCCCGTTTTTGCCGAGCAGGATGATCCAGGCGTAGGCGCCGATAAAGGGCGGCGAGATCAGCGGCACCACGCTCATCGCGCACAACAGGCCACGCAGCGGCAGTTCGATGCGCGCGACCGAATAGGCCATCGGCAAGGCCAGCGCGGTGGCAATCAAGGTCGCGGCCAGGCCCGAATAGATCGAGTTCCACAGGGCGCGTTTGTAGCTGGTAGCGGTAAAAAAACGCGCGAAATTGGCCAGCGTCAAGCTTGACCAACTGGTGTCTTCACCGTTCTTGACGAATGCCAGCAACATGCCGTTAGCGAGCGGATAGATCAGGAATACCAGGGCTATTGCAGCCACCAGCACGCCGAGCAACAACGGGCCCCAGTCGCGGTTCGGGTGGAGGGCGGTGCTGGCGGACATCGCGTCAGCGGTGGTAAAGAATGGCGTCGGCGGCTGGAATGCCGAGCCAGGCGCCGCTGCCCTCGGCGATGCCGGGTATTGGACGCGTGGTTTCGACCAGGACGGTTTGCGGCGCGTCGTCGAATCCGGGGGTTGCGACGCTGTAACGCATCAAACCACCCAGTAGCTGGATACGCTGGACGCGGCAGGCGAGGTCGCCCTGGCTGGCGGTCAGCGCCATGTGCTCGGGCCGGATCATCACGATGCCGTCGCCAGGACCTTGCAGCCTGCCCAGCTCGTCGTCCTTCAGCGCCACCTGGCGCTGGGGAGCCAGACGCGCGCCATTAGCCAGCACCACGCCCGCTGCCGGCGCGGCGGAGTCTGCCAGCTTGACCGGCAGAAAATTGGCCCGGCCTATGAAGTCGGCCACGAACAGCGTTCGCGGCTGGGTGTAGATGAGCTCGGGGGCGCCAAGCTGAATCAGTCTTCCATGGTTGAACACCGCGATGCGGTCGGATACGGCGGTCGCCTCCTCCTGGTCGTGTGTGACGTAGAGCGTGGTGATGCCCAGGCGGCGTTGCAGCGCGCGCAGCTCTTCGCGCATCTGCACACGCAGTTTGGCATCGAGATTGGCGAGCGGTTCATCCAACAGCAGCATCGCGGGCTCATACACCAGGGCGCGCGCTATCGACACCCGCTGTTGCTGCCCGCCGGAAAGTCCGGCCGGGTGGCGCTGCGCGTAAGGCTCCAGTTGCAGCAGCGCAAGGGTTGCCGTGACACGGCGCTCGATCTCGATTTGTTTTATGGAGCGAAGTCTGAGCCCATAGGCCACGTTCTCGAAGATCGTGAGGTGCGGAAACAGCGCGTACGACTGGAACACCATGCCGATATTGCGCTGTTGCGGCGGTATGCGCATGAAGTCGCGCCCGTCGAGCTGGATGGCGCCCGACGTTGCCTGCTCCAGGCCGGCAATCATGCGCAAAGTGGTGGTTTTGCCGCAGCCGGAGGCGCCCACCATGGTGAAGAATTCGCCGCCCTTGACGTCGAAGGACACATGGTCGACCGCGTTGGACGCGTCGTCCGCGCCAAAACGTTTGGTGAGGTCCTGCACGGTTAATGCGGCGTGGGCCATGGTGCTGCTTTGAAGAGAAGGGCGCGGGACACAACTCCGGCCACTCCGGTAAGCACAACCCGGCCGCCGCCCACTTCCGCGTGGAAGGCGGGCGGGCAACAGACGGTCGGGCGCGAAGACGAGACTGCGAAAAGTACCTGGAAATACCGGGAGTTACTTGTTCGAGAACGTTTTATCAAAGCGCTCCAGATTGGCCTTGCGCATCGTGGCCGCTGCCTTGTTGTCGTACGGGAAGGTCTTGAGCGTCTGGATGTCGGGCAGGCCGGGGGGCGGCGCCACGTCGCCGCGTGCGCTGCGGCGCAGATCGACCGAGACCAGTATCTGGTGAGCCTTTTTGGAGTTTACGAAGTCGAGGAACTTCTTGGCATTGTCCAGATTGGGCGCGCCCTTGATGATGCCACTGGCATCGCTGATCAGCGAGGTGCCGTCCTTCGGGTAAATCGCGATGACCGGGAAGCCCTGGGCCTGGCTGGCGACTATGTTGAATTCGCTGGTAAGCCCGACCGGGATCTCGCCCTTGGCGACGTTCTGGTAGGCTAGGCGCGAGCTCGTCACAAACGTCGCCGTGTTGGTGATCTTGTCCATCATGTCCCAGTTGTAGAGCTGGAGGATCTGCTGCATCTGCGAATAGGCGGAGCCGGACTGCGCCGGGTTGGCCATGACCACCTTGCCTTTGTATTCGGGCTTGGCCAGGTCCGCCCAGGTTTGCGGCGCCTTGTCGGCCGGCATCATCTTGGTATTGACGATGAAGGCTTGCAGGTTGGTTGAGAACCCGTAGTACTTGTTGTCGGGCCCGATGGCCGAACGCGGAAAGGCGGCGTCTTCCTTGGACTTGTAGCTCTCGAACAAGTCCAGGTAGGCGTCGAAGTTGTCCGCGTCGGGGCCTACCAGCACGTCGGCGCGCGGCCGTGCCTTCTCGGCGTTGAGCCGGGTCAGCAACTCGCCACTACCGCCGCTGATCAGGTCCACCTTGACCCCGGCATTCTGCTTCTGGAACTCGTCGACAAAAGCCTCCATCACCTTGGGGCTGACCGCGCTGTAGACCACCACCGATTGCGCGAAAGCAACGCTGGCAGCCGCCAACGCGCCGGCCGTGGCGAACGCGGCTACAGCCAATTTTGCGAACCGGCGCAAGCCGATCACTGTGTCCTGCTTCATTGCTTTCTCCTTGACGGTGGTTGGAAAGGCCGCTGTAGGCGTCTGGTTGGGTGAATAGCCAAGTGTTCGGTTATTCCGAACACTGTTTACTATAAGAGAATATGATACGCGCCGCGCGTCGGGTGTCAAGCGCGATCAGTGCGCGCTGACGCGCTTTCATGCAATTTCCGATCAAACAGTGTTCACTTGCCCTTCGCAATTGCCACATGCACACTCTGGAGAAACTCCGCGTGGCGGCCCTCTCCGGCAAAACCGTCGTTGCTGGTCGGCGACTCGGCAAGCCGGAAATGCCCATAGTCGTCGCGCCCACGCACGAGCATCGCAAACGGCTTTTCGGTACTGTCCTGCTTCACACGCGTTGATACATACCGAATCGCGATGCCGATGCGCGGAGTGTCGGAACCATTGGCATTCGAGCCGTGCACGATCCACAGGTGGTGCAATGACATTTCTCCAGGCTGTAAAAGCAGGTCCACCGCATCGCGCCGATTCACGGCTACCGCGATCTCCTGGCCGCGCGACAACACGTTGTTGTCGGCATAGGTCTCGCGTTGCGGCATGTTCGGCTGGGTGTGCGAGCCTGGGATCACGCGCATACATCCGTTCTGGGGCGTGACGGGGCTAAGCGCTACCCAGGCGGTTGCCACTTCCATCGGTGCCAGTCCCCAGTAGGCGCCGTCCTGGTGCCAGCTCACAAAGGTTTTGTCGTGCGGCATCTTGACGAACCAGTTGCTGTTCCAGGCCAGCAGGTTGGGGCCAAGCAGCTGCGCTACCGCGTCCAGGATTTTGGGATGCCGCGTTAGCGCATCGACCCACTTGAACGCGAAGTGCGTGTCGGAGTTGATCTGCCAGCGCGCGCCGGCTTTCATCGCGTCGAGCCGCGACTTGTGTTTCTCGTAGAACGCGATATACAAGTCGTGGTAACGCCGGGTTTCTTCTGCAGTCAGCACCGGCACCGGGCAGATAAAGCCGTCGCGGTCAAACTGCGGCTTCAGCACATTTGCGCCTGGTGGTGTAGCCGCCATGGTCACAGGAGTTGTCAAGGTCTTACTCCGGTAGCGTAAACATCGGGATGTCCTGCGCGGTGCCCAGCGCTGTCAGCTGCCGGCAAGTCTGCCCGGCAAACAATTTGGCGATGGCTGCATGCGTGGCCGGTGCCGTCATGCTGTTGCGGTCTATCGCCTCGACACCGGCTGCCTTGCACAAGGCAGCCGCGAAATGCGGCTCCAGCGCCGCTACCGCAACACGTCCGTCCTTGCACGGGTAAATGCGATAACCCGCGTGGGCGCCTGCCAGCGACTTTCCGGGTGAGGTCAAGCCCCAGTTGCGTGGCAGGCCCAAATATTCCGCGGCGCCGGCCAATGCGACTTCCAGATATACACCCTTGCCGCTCCGTGTCCGCTGCAGCACTGCCTTTAGCACGGCCTCGGACGCCATCAGCGATCCGCCCATGTCGGCGAACAAGGTGGGCGGCAGTTCCATGCCGCTGACCAAGCCCATCTCGGCCATATAGGTCAGGTCATGGCCGGGTTCCTCGGCCCGCTCGCCGTGAGAACCTACGATGGCCACATGGGACAGGGCAGGGTAGGCCTTGTGCAGCGCCTTCCAGGTCAAGCCGAGTTTGACTAACGCGGAGGGCCGAAATGATGTCAGCAATACATTCGTGCGCGCCAATTCGTTGCGGAGGGTTTTCTGGCCGGCCGGGTCGCGCAAATCGGCCGAGATTACCTTCACGCCTTCGTGCAGCGTGGTGTAAACCGCATGGTTGTAAGTGTGCATCGGGTCACCCGCTGGCGGATCGACTTTGGTGCAGGTGGCGCCCATGGCGCGCAGGCGCCTCAGCGCTGCGGGACCGGGTAAATTGAGCGCAAGGCTCAGTATGCGCACGCCGCGTAGCGGCTTGATATCAGCTTGTGGTTTTACAGTCGTCATGTAGCCGCTCAATTTACCGCAAATAAGCAGGCTGGCCCGTGCCAGTTGCGTTCCGCAGTGCAAGCCCTATCTTCCACTGCCGAAGTTGAGCGGTAGTCCTACGTAGTTCTCGGCCAGCGAGCGCGACGCGACCTCGGAGTGCACCAGGTAATCGAGCTCGGCCTCCTGCACCTTCTGGCCAAATCCGGCGCTGTCCGGAAAGCGGTGCATCAACGAGGTAAGCCACCAGGAGAAACGCGCGGCCCTCCAGACCCGGCGCAGGCAACGCTCCGAATAGCCGTCGATGCCGGCCGCGCTGCGATCGCGGTAGTGGTCGATAAATGCGGCGGACAGAAACTTCACGTCGGTGGCAGCCAGGTTCAAACCCTTGGCGCCGGTGGGCGGCACGATATGCGCCGCGTCACCGGCCAGGAACAGCCGTCCAAAACGCATCGGCTCGGCGACAAAACTGCGCAGCGGCGCGATGCTTTTTTCCAGCGACGGCCCGGTCACCAGATGTTCGCGTGCCTCGGGGTCCAGGCGGCTGCGCAGCTCGGCCCAGAAGGCATCGTCGGACCAGCGCTCGACCTTGTCGTTGAGCTCGCATTGCACGTAGTAGCGGCTGCGCGTGGCGCTGCGCATGGAGCACAGGGCGAAGCCGCGTTCGGTATTGGCGTAGATCAGCTCATGCGACACCGGCGGTACGTCGGCCAGCACACCCAGCCAGCCAAACGGATAGACCTTTTCATATTCGGTAATGGCGCTGGCCGGCACGCTGGCGCGGCAGACGCCATGAAAGCCATCGCAGCCGGCGATAAAGTCGCATTGCAATCGATGCTGCTGCTTGCCATGCGGCCCATCGGTTTCGTAACGCACCGCGGGTTGGCTGCCGTCGAAGTCGTGGACCGAGACATTTGCCGCGTTGTAGACGCTGGGCAGGCCTGCTGCCCGGCGCGCGTCCATCAGGTCGCGTGTGACCTCGGTCTGGCCATAGACCATCACGTGTTTGCCGCCCGTGAGACTGTGCATGTCGATGCGGTGCCTCCGGCCCTGGAACAACATCTCGAAGCCACCATGCACCAGCCCTTCCTGGAGCATACGTTCGCTCACGCCGACTTCGTCCAGCAGGTCCACCGTGACCTGTTCCAGCACCCCGGCGCGGATGCGGCCCAGCACATAGTCCGGGCTCTGGCGCTCGATGATGACCGTGTCTATGCCGGCCTTGTACAGCAGCTGGCCAAGCAGCAGGCCGGAAGGGCCCGCCCCGATGATGGCGACCTGGGTACGCATGGTGTTTACCTCCTGAATGCGAGGTCAAGCTTATGCCGGGACAGGTTCCGGTGCCAGAGAGCCGAACCAGGCTTTGTGCGATGATTGCGTCCGATGTGCGATAAACGCACAAGTTTCACTGCCAGCCTCGGACCCGGCATGACCCTGTCACCCACGATAAACAAGGCGGACCTGATCGAAGGCATGGCCAAGGGCATGGCCGTGCTGGAGAGTTTTGGCACCGAACGCCAGCGCCTCAATGCCACGCTGGCCGCGCAACGCGCGGGCTTGAGCCGCGCCGCGGCGCGCCGGCATTTGCTGACGCTGGCGCACCTTGGTTATCTGGAGACCGACGGCAGTTACTTCTGGCTTTCGCCCAAGGTACTGCGTTTTTCGGGCAGTTACCTGTCTTCGGCCCGGCTGCCACGCGCGTTGCAGCCCACGCTCAACCGGCTGGCGCAGCAAACCCGGGGCGCGTTTTCCGCCGTGGTGCTGGACGGCGACGAAGTGGTCATCGTGGCCAATAGCGGGCAGGGCTTCGATCTGGCGCCGGCTTCCGCCACGCGGCTGTTGGCCTATGGCCTGCATCTGGGCGCGCGTTTGCCGGCCCACGCCACATCCACCGGCCGGGTGCTGTTGGCCGCCAAGTCGAAGGCGGCTCTGAGCCTGTGGCTGAAAGGGCGTGTATTGCTGCGTTTGACCGCGCATACCGTCACCGGCCAGAAGCAACTGCGCGCAGTGCTGGACCAGGTACGCGCCTACGACTTCTGCCTGGCCAGCGAAGAACATGAAGTCGGCGTACACGCGGTCGCGGTCGCGCTGCGCAATATGCAGGGCCACACCGTGGCGGCCCTCAACGTGGTCTTGCCCGGTGCCTGCGCCGACCCGTTGCGCACCCGCACGCAATGGGCCCCGGTGCTGCAGCAGGCGGCGCGCGAGTTACGGGCTTTGTTGTAGGGGGCCCCTTTTTCACCCAGCGCCGTGGTGCAAACCATGCGGCTTACACGCTGTGCGATGCCAGGTCCTGAAGCAGCGCTTCAACCACCATTTCCTCGTCGATTGCCCGCAATGCCGTTTGCATGGCAGGCGCAAGCGCGTTGTCCCACGACGCTTCGACCGCGCCGGTGTGCAGCGGGCGTCCAGGCAGGGGCGCGGTTTGCAGCGCAGCTTCGTAATCGGCGGCGCCGAAGCGCACGACATCCTGGGCACTTTCGCGGCGGCAACAGGATCGCCGTGGCGCGACCGGCCGGCCAAGGATGCCGAAGGGTTCATGGTCTGGCTCAAGAGCGTGAATGCGCAGGTCATGCAGCAGCGGCCCGACAAGAAGCCGGGCGAATGGAAGGACCAGGTGAACCAGGCCGGCTCGACGGTCTTCGTGCTGCCAGTGCTGGTGCCTGGCACCTTGCTTGAGGCCTTCGAACGTATTCAGGCGTTGGTGGACCCTGTTGCACGCGCCCTTATGACGATGTTCGTTGTCAGCGAGGTGCACCCCTTCATGTACGGCAACGGGCGAACCGCGCGGCTGGCGATGAACTGCGTGCTCAGCAACGCGGGCTTGAGCCGCGTCATCGTGCCGACGGTCTACCGCGAGGACTACCTGCTGCCGCTCAAGGCGCTGAGCAACAACGCCGACGCGAAGCCCCTCATCGCTGCCATGACACGTATCCAGTCCTGGTCGGCCGCGTTCGATTACGGCGTGCCACGTGACCGGCTCCGTGAGCGGCTGGCCGCGTGCCATGCGTTCGAGGAAGACCTGAAGAGTTACCGGTTGGTGTTCCCTGAGCCGGCAGGGTGAACGGCAGCCGGCAGCTTGTGCGGGACGCTCGCTGGAGAGAACACGTGCGCAAGTCTCAGTGCCGCGCCGCCTTCGGTCGCTTCGCGCGCCGCGTCCATGGCGTGTTCTGTTGCATTTAGATGATATCCATTGACTCTTATATCGCTTTCGCAACAAAATGCCCTCCATGAGAGCGACCCACGCGGCCGTAGTGCCCACAACCCATGAGCAGCAGGTGCTGCGGCTCGCGCGCAGCCGCAAACTGCTGCGCGCGCGTGATATCGCGCAGGAGGGGCTACCGACGATCGCACTGACCCGGCTGGTGCAGGCCGGCAAGCTCGAACGCGTGGCGCGCGGCCTGTATGGCATGCCCGGGGCGGCAACCAGCGAGCACCGGTCGCTGGCCGAAGTCGCGGTCCGTGTTCCCAAAGGCGTGGTGTGCCTTCTGTCAGCGCTGCAGGTCCACGAGATCGGTACACAGGCACCCTTCGAAGTCTGGCTCGCGATCCCCCAACGCATGGTTACTCCGCGCCTCGACTATCCATCGCTAAGAGTCGTTCGCATGTCCGACGCGGCGCTCGCCGACGGGGTGGTAAAGATCGCGGTCAATGGCGTCAAGGTGCCGGTCTTCAGTGCGGCCAGGACCGTCGCGGACTGCTTCAAGTTTCGCAACAAAATCGGGCTCGACGTTGCGCTCGAAGCGCTGCGGGACGGCTGGGCCCAGCGCAAGTTCACGATGGACGACCTTTGGCGTCACGCCACCCAGGACCGCGTTGCAAACGTGATGCGCCCGTATATCGAGGCGATCACCGCATGACGGCGAACCGTGCCGCCTCGATCCGCGCGCGGTTGAAACAGCACGCGGATGCGTCGAAGCAGGACTTCCACCTGGTGCTGACGCGTTATGGCCTGGAGCGCCTCCTGTACCGGCTTTCCATTTCCGACAACGCCGGAAACTTCCTGCTCAAGGGTGCGCTGCTGTTCCAGCTTTGGTACGGGCATCCGCACCGGCCGACACACGACGCCGACCTGCTTGGCTTCGGCCCAGACGATGTCCCGACGTCGGTTGAAGTGTTCCGGTCCATCGCTGCCATTGCCGTGGACGATGGCATTGTTTTCGATCCCATGTCCACCACCGGCACCGAGATACGAAAGAA
>JANYBQ010000602.1 GCA_025360705.1 Betaproteobacteria bacterium
CGTGTTTCATGGCGAACTGCATGCCACGCGAGGCCATCCTGCGCAATGCCGAAACCGGCCAGTTCGCCGACCCCGCGAAGATTTCCGTGGTCGATTACAAAGGCAACTACCTGAGCTGCAAAGCCGTGGCCCCGACGCTGCCTTCGCGCTATGGCCGCCCCTTGCTGTTCCAGGCCGGTTCTTCGGGCCGTGGCATGCAGTTCGCCATGAAACACGCCGAAGTCATATTCGCCATCCAGGGTCATGTGGCCGGCATGAAAAAAAGCATGGACCAGTTGCGCGCCGCTGCCGCTGCTGCCGGCAAGGACGCCGGCGTCAAGGTGTTGTTCGGTTTGCAGCCGATCGTGCGAAGTACCGAAGCCGAGGCGCGCCAACGCATGGAAGAGCTCACGCAGCGCATTCCGCTGGACGCCATCCTGGCCCGTCTGTCGGGCGTGTTCGGCGTCGATCTGAGCCAGTTCGACCCGGACCGGCCGCTGGCCGAGATGGAAACCCAGGCATCGCGCGGCTTGATGGCCGCGACCCTTACCGGTGCGGACGGCAAGGCCGTTACGCTGCGCCAGGCGGCGTCGCAATGGGCGCTGTCAGTCGCCATCCCCCAGGTGATCGGCACGCCAGAGCAGGTGGCGGCGGAAATCGAGAGCACCTGGCGCGCGACCGGTTGCGCAGGCTTCAACCTGAGCCCGACCACCAACCCCGACAGCGTGGACGATTTCGTCGACCAAGTGGTGCCCATCCTGCAACGCCGCGGCGTGTTTCGCACCGAATACGAGGGTGAGACTTTCCGGGAAAACCTGACAAGCTGAAAGGCGGTTGTACATGGCCGGCACCATTGCAAACCATCTGCCCGCCACGGCGCTCGCTGGAATCGACCCGGCGGAATTTCGCCGCTGTTTGGGCTCCTTTGTCACCGGCGTTACCGTAATTACCGCGCTGGACGAAAACGGCTCGGCTATCGGCATGACCGCCAACTCCTTCAATTCGGTATCGCTCGATCCGCCGCTGATCGTCTGGAGCCTGCGCATGAACGCAAGCAGCTTTCCGACGTACAGCAAAGCCACGCGTTTCGTGGTTAACATCCTGTCCGAAGAGCAGGTGGACGTGTCGAACCGCTTCGCGCGCTCCGGCCCCGACCGCTTCAACGGCGTTGCCGTTACGCCCGGCATCGACGGCGTGCCCCTGATCGACGGCTGCTCCGCGCATCTGGAATGCCGTACCGAAGCGATTTACCCGGGCGGCGACCACCTGTTGTTTCTCGGCCGCGTGGAGCGGATTGTCGGCAGCGCGCGCAAGCCGCTGGCCTTTGGCGCCGGCAAATACATGGTGGTCCATCCCTACGACAACAGCGGCAACGGCGACGTCAATGTCGCCAGCCTGAACGCCGTGCACCTGGCCAGGCCGTGCCTGGAAGAACTCAATCGCGAGACCGACAAAACGGTTGGCCTGGGTGTCTGGGGCAACCAGGGCCCCACGCTGATCTGGTGGATCGAGGCGCGCAAGGCGCTGGATGTACGCCTGCGTTGCGGCATGGTGATCCCTTTGCTGGGCTCGTCCACCGGCAAGGTTTTCGCGGCGTTTTCCGCACCGCAAGTGACCGAGCGTTACCTGGCGGCCGAGATCGCCGCCATGCAACACCAGCACGACGCGCCCTTTACCACGCGCGAAGCGGTAGACGCCCACCTGGCGCAGGTCCGGGTGCGGCAGCTGGGGTCGATCTACAACGCCATCATTGCCGACGTCAATGAGCTCGGCGTCAACGCCGTGAGTGCGCCTGTGTTCGACGCCTCCGGTTCCATCGTGCTGGCGTTGACCATGATGGGCGACACTACTTTCAATGAACACGATCCGGCGGTTGCACGCCTGAGCGACGCCGCACGCCGCCTGTCCATACGCCTGGGATACCGCGCATGACCGAAACTACCACTGTCACCCGACCGAACGCGTGGAGCCGGTGGGGCGCGCAGGACGAGCGCGGATCGCTCAACTTCATCGGCCCCGACGAAGTGCGCCGCGCGACCGGCCTGGTGCGCACCGGCGAGGTGTTGAGGCTGGCGCAATTGCTGTCGGGCAAGACACCGGTGCCGGCGCACCGCTGCGGGCTGCAGCACTTCATGGCGCGCGACGGCGGCGACTATGCGGCCGGTGCCGGCAGGCCCGATGGTTTTCAATTCGCCGAGGATTCCGTCGTCATGCCGCTGCATATCGGCACCCACGTGGACGCGTTGTGCCACGCCTGGTACGACGACAAGCTGTACAACGGTTATTCAGGCGACACCATTCGCAGCACAACTGGAGCCACCCGGCTGGGCGTCGAAAAGATGCCGCCTATCGTCACGCGCGGGGTATTGCTCGATATGGTGCGGCTAAAAGGCCGTGTGCTTGTAGCCGGCGAGGCCATCACGCCGGCGGACATGGAAGCTGCCGCGGTGCAGGCCGGCATACAACCGGGTCGCGGCGACGCGGTGTTGTTGCGCACCGGTTGGCTGGAATCGCAAAAGGGCGTCAAGAACGTATCTTTCAACGAAGAGCCCGGCATCGATGTGGACGCCGCCATGTGGCTGGTCGAGCGCGACGTGGCGATCGTCGGCGCTGACAACTTCGCGATCGAGGTTCTGCCTTTCCCGCAAGGCAAGGTTTTTCCGGTGCACCAGCGGCTGATTCGCGACTACGGCATGCCACTGCTCGAAGGCATGATGCTCGACCCGCTGGTGGACAGCGGCCGCTACGAATTTCTGTTTATCGCCAGTCCCTTGCCTATCGTCGGCGGCACCGGCAGTCCACTGTCGCCGGTCGCCGTGTTGTAGGTTTTCCATGCAAAAGAAACGGCCCCTCGAAGGCATTCGCGTACTCGAAATCGCGTCGATGATCTTCGGCCCGCTGGCCGGTCAGTATCTGGGCGACATGGGAGCCGACGTGATCAAGCTTGAGCCACCGGAAGGCGACCTGACGCGCGCCATCGGTCCGCGCCGTTCGCCGCGCATGGGTGCGTTTTTCTTGACCAGCAATCGCAGCAAACGCAGCATCGTGGTCGACTTGAAGCGTCCCGAAGGACGCGATGTTCTACAGCGGCTGGTCGCCAAAACCGATGTGCTGTTGCATTCGATGCGCACACCGGCAGCGAACCGGCTCGGGCTGGACTATCCAACGCTGGTCAAAACCAATCCGTCGCTGGTGTACTGCCATGTCACGGGTTACGGCGATGAAGGCCCCTATGGCGGACGCCCGGCTTATGACGACATCATCCAGGCCGCGTCGGGCCTGGCGATGTTGCAGAAGGTCGTGGGCGGCCAGCCCCGGTTCATCCCCACCATCATTGCCGACAAGATCAGCGGTGTCCATGCGGCCTATGCGATCGTGCTGGCGCTGATGCACCGCATGCGCACCGGGGAGGGACAGCAGGTCGATGTGGCGATGTTCGAGACCATGGCCGCCTTCAACATGCTGGAACACCAGTGGGGCCACACCTTCGAGCCGCCGATCGGACCGATGGGTTATGCACCCGTGAGCTCGGCGGCGCGCCGGCCCTACCGCACGCTGGACGGTTACCTTGCGCTGCTGCCGTATTCGAACGCGCACTGGCATCGTTTTTTCGAGCTGGCCGGCGAGCCGCAGATCATGCAGGACCCGCGTTTTTCGACCTTCGCCGCGCGTCAGCAGCACTTTCGCGATGTGTGGGACGAGATCGAACGCCAGGTGGCCCGCAAGAGCAACGCCGAGTGGCTGCGCCTGCTGACGCCCGAAGATGTTCCGTTTTCAGTTGTCAACGACATCGAGGACCTGCCGCACGACCCGCACCTGGAAGCCGTGAACTTCTGGCACTTGATGGAACACCCGACCGAAGGCACCTTGCGCATCCCGCGCAATCCACTGCAGATGAGCGCGTCGCCGCCCGAGGTCACGCGGCTGCCGCCCAATCTGGGTGAACACAGCGCTGAAGTCCTGCACGAGTGTGGCTATGACGCTGCCAATATCGAGCAGTTGACAGCACAAGGCGGCGCCTGCGCGCCTGATGCCTGAGCCGCCCCGGCGACCCTGGACAGCATGATTCCCCGCACTATTTTCAGCTCCGACCACGACGTTTTTCGCGACAGCGTGCGCCGCTTCATCGCCGAACACGTGGTGCCGCACCATGCCGACTGGGAAAAAGCCGGGCA
>JANYBQ010000654.1 GCA_025360705.1 Betaproteobacteria bacterium
AGCGGATATGCATCGGGGCCAGCGGGCGAGTCTGGGAAACCAGACGGACCACGCAATCAAGGCCGGATATAAGGGCGCAGCCGACTTCTTCGCAACACAACGCAAATTCTTCTTGCTATCCGGGAGGCATCCATATAAGACCTACATGAGCGAAAAATTCCTCGGCGGCATTCTGCTCGCCTGTTCGCTCACGACCGTGACCTTGCCGACCTGGGCGCAGCAGCCGCGCGACGGTGGCGTGCTGCGCGTCGGCATCCAGTCGGAGCCGCGCAGCCTCGACCCCTTGCTGGTCATCACCGACGGGGCCACCGGGCATGTGGTGTCGAACATCTTCAACACGCTGGTGCGTTACGACGCCAAGATGCAGGTCGTGCCGGATCTGGCCACCGGCTGGCGCCTGGAAGACGATGGCCGGGCGGTCGACTTCTTCCTGCGCAAGGACGTGAAGTTCCATGACGGCACGGACTTCGACGCCGCTGCCGTCAAGTTCGCGTTCGACCGCATCCTCGACCCGGCCAACTCGTCGCCCTATCGCACGTTCTTCAAGCCGGTCGAGCAGGTGGTGGTCATAAACGCGAGCACGGTGCGCGTGGTGTTGTCGCAACCCTGGCCCGGCTTCTTCTACCAGTTGCTCTACGTCGGCGGCATGGGCATCCCTTCGCCGACCGCGGTCAAGGCTCTGGGCAATGCGGGCTTTGCGCGCAAGCCGGTCGGCACCGGCCCGTTCAAGTTCTCCGACTGGGCGTCCGGCGACCGCATCGTCCTGACCAAGAACCCCAACTACTACCGTCCCACGATGCCGCATCTGGACCGGCTGGAGTTCAAGGTCATCCCGGACTCCACCGCGCTCACGACCAGCCTGCGCACCGGGCAGTTGGACCTGGTGCGTGACATCCCGACCCAGCTGTTGCCGCTGCTCGACAAGGAGCCCGGCCTGGTGCCCAGCGTCAAGAATGCGTATTCCTTCGACTGGCTCGCCCTGAACGCGGCCAAGCCCCCGTTCAACGACGTGCGGGTGCGCCAGGCCGTCAACATGGCGATCGACCGCGACGCGCTCGCCGTGGCGGTCTATGGCAAGGGTGCCAAGGGGTCTACTGCACAGATTGCCGGCGCCAATGACTTCCACCATCCGAAGAAGCTGCCGACGTTCACCTACGATCCGGAGAAGGCCAGGAAACTGCTGGCCGAAGCGGGACAGTCGAACCTGAAGTTCACGCTGGTTTCCTCCACCGTCAAGCCGCAGTTGGGCCAGGAAGCCACGGTCATCCAGGCGCAGCTCGCCAAGATCGGCGTCACGGTGACGCACCAGGTGATGGAGCACCAAGCCTGGCTGGCCAATGTCCTGCGGGCCAAGAACTTCGAAGCCTCCACCGTGGCAGGAACCGGTGGGCCCGAGCCGAACAGCTACGTCATGTTCTGGACCAAGGACAACCCGGTCAACTTCGTGAGCCTGAACAATGCGGAGCTGTTCGAACTCGTGCCGAAGGCGCAGAGCATCATCAACGACGCCGAGCGCAAGAAGGCCTACAACCGCATCCAGGAGCTCGGCGCCCAGGAGGCGAGCTGGATGGCGTTGATGGAGGTGCCTAGCAACGCGGTCATGTCCTCGAAGGTCAAGGGCTACGTACACCTGCCGTACAACGTAAGTTATTTCGACGAAGTCTGGCTCGCACAGTGACCGGCGGATAGGTTTGTCGAATCGGGGCTTACTGTTCACCGCCTGCGCGCGCATCGCGACGGCGGGCGCCACTTTGTTGGCGGTGGCCGGCATCGTCTTCTTCGTGATGCGACTCGTACCCGGCGACCCGGTGCTGAATTGGCTGGGCACCAGCTACGAGAAGGCCGACTACGACCGGCTGCGCGCCCAGTACGGGCTGGACCTGCCCCTGGTGCAGCAGTTCCTGATCTGGTTCATGCACCTGTTCCAGGGCGATCTGGGCTACTCGGTGCTGACCCAGCTTTCTGTGTCGGACGAGTTGCTGCGCCGCATACCGGCCACGCTCGAACTGATCCTCCTCGCCTTGGCGGTATCGCTGCCGCTGGGCATCGGTTCCGGTATCTGGGCCGCCTGGCGTTATGGCAAGGCCGCCGACCACGCGGTGCTGACCGCGACCCTGCTGGGCATCTCGCTGCCCGAGTTCTTCGTCGGCGCATTGCTGATGCTTGGCCTGTCATTGGAATGGCGCCTTTTCCCGGCCACCGGCTTCGAACCCTTCGCTTGGTCGAGCGAACATTTTGCCCACGTGGCGCTTCCCGCACTGGCGCTCGGCCTGCCGCGCGCGGCCGTGATCTGCCGTCTGATGCGCGGCTCGCTGCTGGAAGTCTTCGGCCGCCCCTACGTGCGCGCGTCGCTTGCCAAGGGGCTAAGCCGCCGTGCGACGCTATTTGCGCACGCCGTGCGCAATGCGCTGATTCCCGTGGTGACGGTGATCGGCCTGCAGATCGGGTATCTGGTCGCCGGTGCGGTCGTCGTGGAGAGGCTGTTCGTGATCCCGGGCGTCGGCGCGTACGGCCTGAACGCGGTTACCGCGCGGGACTACCCCTCGGTCCAGGGATTCATCCTGGTCGTCGCCGCGATCTTTCTGATCGCCAATCTGATCGTGGATCTGCTCTATCTGTGGCTGGATCCGCGCATCCGGATCGCCGCGTAGGGGCCTTCGCAATGAGCGCCGTCATCGCGCGCCGGGCCAGTACCGGGCAAAGGGCATGGCGCAGCGCGAAGGTGCGCTACAGCTGCCTGCTGATCCTCTTGCTGCTGCTGCTCACCGCCGGTGCGGGCTGGATCGCGCCCTACCCCCACGACGAGATCGATGCCACCGCCTCCTTCAGCGGGCCGGGCGGCCAACACCTCCTCGGGGCCGACGCCCTGGGACGCGACGTGCTCAGCCGCACCCTGCACGGGGGCCGCATGTCCCTGGTGGTCGGCCTGCTGGCGACACTGGTGGCGGTGTCGTGCGGCGTGCCGCTGGGCGCGCTGGCTGGCTATGTCGGTGGCAAGGCCGACTGGTTGATCAGCCGTGTGGTCGACCTGCTGCTGCCGTTTCCGGTGATCCTGCTGGCGATCATCACCAAGATGCTGCTGGGCGACGGCCTGGTCAGCGTGGTGCTCGCGCTGAGCCTGGTTCTCATCCCGTTCTTCGCCCGCATGGCGCGCGCCAAGGCGTTGAGCGTGGCCCAGCTGCCCTTCATCGAAGCGGCTCAGGGCAGCGGACTGCGCACCGGCCGCATCATGCTGATGCACGTGTTCCCGCACTGTTTCCAGCCTGTGCTGATCATGGCGACATTGTCGGTGGCCTTCGCGATCCTGGCCGAAGCGTCGCTGAGCTTTCTCGGCCTCGGCCTGCCGCCGCCGGCGCCGAGCTGGGGCGGCGATCTGCAAGCATCCATGAGCGCGTTCCAGTTGGCGCCGTGGACGGTTCTCGCGCCTGGCTGCGCGATCACGCTGGCGGTGCTGGCGTTCAACTTTCTGGGCGATGGCCTGCGCGATGTGTTCGACGTGGGGGAGAGGTTCTTGTGAGCCTGCAACCATCCGTGCTGGCGGTGAACGGACTCGAGGTGGACATCGCCGGCGCGCGCGTGCTCGGCGGTGTGTCACTTTCCATCGGTGCCGGCGAGGCATTGGGCCTGGTGGGCGAGTCGGGCTGCGGCAAGTCGATGACCGCGCTGGCGATCCTGGGCCTGCTGCCGCGCGGGGCCCGCGTGAGCGCAGGCAGTGTGCGCCTGCTCGGCGACGAACTGCTGAGCGCCCCGGAGGAGGCCCTGTGCAAGGTCCGCGGGGGCTCGGTCGGCATGATCTTCCAGGAGCCCGGTGCCTGCCTCGACCCGGTCATGCGGGTAGGGCGCCAGATCGGCGAGGCGCTGCGCCTGCACCGTGGCCTGCGCGGCGCGGCGCA
>JANYBQ010000662.1 GCA_025360705.1 Betaproteobacteria bacterium
TGGGTTGGCGAAGACGTGCGGCCGCCCATTCAGGAAAATGTCGCCGGTATCGGCCCGCTGGGCACCGGAGAGTATCTTCAGCAGCGTGCTTTTGCCGGCGCCATTTTCACCCACGATGCCATGCACCGTGCCCGGCATCACCGTCAGATTGACGTCCGCATTGGCCAACACAGGGCCAAAGCGTTTGTTGATGCCAATCATCTCGACCGCAGGGGGACGAGACTTAGCCGCCGTCATTGAAGCAACAGGCTTGGTGACACCAAAGCGGCTACCTCTGAGATCGTGAAGATTCCGTAGCGAGCGCGTCGAGGTCGGGTTGAGCAGCGCAACCGTACACCCGTACGGTGAGCAGCGCAGGCCCGAGATCGGCGGGCGCAGCAGGAAGATTCACGGTCTCAGTATTTGCAGGCGTTATTCGCCATGTAATCGGCGACCTTGATCTTGCCGCTGATGATGTCGGCCCGGGCGGCATCGACCTTCTTCCGCATGTCGGCCGGAACCAGCTTGGCGTTGTTGGTGTCCATGGCGTAACCCACGCCCTCTTCCTTGAGGCCCAACACGGAAACGCCGGGGGTAAACGATTTGGAGATGTTGTACACCGCCACATCGACCCGCTTGACCATCGACGTCAACATCGTTCCTGGCTGCACGTAGTTCTGGTTGCTGTCCACGCCGATGGCCAGTTTGCCGCCGTCCTTGGCGGCCTGGTAGACCCCCATGCCAGTTCCGCCGGCGGCTGCGAAGACTACATCCGCGCCCTTGGCGAACTGCGCCTTGGCCAGCTCGCCGCCGCGCGCCGGGTCATTCCAGGCAGCGCCGGTGGTGCCGGTCATGTTGCCGAACACTTCGGCCTTGTTGTTGCCGTATTTGGCGCCCTGCTCGTAGCCGCACTGGAATTTGCGAATCAGCGGGATATCCATGCCACCCACAAAACCGACCTTGCCGGTCTTGCTGGCCAACGCGGCCATCATGCCGACCAGGAAGCTGCCTTCCTGCTCCTTGAAAACCACAGACTGAACATTGGGCAACTTGACCACGTCATCGATGATGGCGAAGTTGAGTTTGGGGAATTCCTTGGCGACTTTTTCAATCGCCGAAGCCTGGCTGAAGCTCATCGCAATGATCGGGCTGGCGCCTTTTTCGGCCATGCGGCGAATCGCCTGTTCACGTTGCGATTCGTTGGAAACCTCGAACTCCAGGTAGTTCTTGCCGGTTTCCTTTTTCCAGCGCTCCATGCCGTTGTAGGCGGCCTCGTTGAACGACTTGTCGAACTTGCCGCCCAGGTCATAAATGATGGCGGGTTCGGCTTTGGCGGACAGTGTCGCGGCCAGCGCGAGCGCCAGTATTCCAAGTTGGGGCTTCAGTTTCATGGTACGTCTTTCGAAGTTAATGGGTCGCCGATGCGGCATCATCATAGCCGCAGAGTCTCTGGTATTGCACCGCAATGGCACTCGCCAGACGGGCATTGTTCAAAACCAGTTCGATGTTGGTCGCCAGGCTGTCGCCGCCCGTCAATTCGCTGACGCGGGCGAGCATGAAAGGCGTGGACTGTTTGCCGTTGACGCCTTGCTGGCCGGCTTCGCGCAGCGCCTGTTCTATCGCCGCGTCGATCCTGGCGCGCGGCATTGCAAACGCGGCCGGCACGGGGTTGGCCACCACCATGCCGCCCTTGAGTCCCATGGACCACTTGGCAAACATGGCAGCCGCTATCCGTGCCGGGTCGTCCAGCCGGTAATCGACCTTGAAATCGCTCTCGGGCGTGTAGAACGCGGGCAACGCGTGGGTGCGATACCCCACTACGGGTACGCCGTGGGTTTCCAGGTATTCGAGCGTCAGGCGCAGGTCCAGTATCGACTTGGCGCCGGCGCACACCACCGCCACCTGCGTCTGCGCCAGCTCCTGCAAGTCGGCCGACACGTCGAAACTTTGCGCCGCGCCGCGATGCACGCCGCCTATACCGCCGGTGGCGAACACGCGGATGCCGGCCAGCGCCGCAATCACCATGGTGGCCGCCACCGTGGTGGCGCCGCTCTGTCCCGCCGCTACGATAAACGGAATGTCGCGCCGGCTGACCTTGGGTACCGCGCGGCCGTCCCGGCCCAGCAGCTCTATACCGGCGCGGTCCAGCCCGGCCCTGAGCCGGCCGTTGACGATCGCCACGGTAGCCGGCACCGCACCGTGCGCGCGTATTTCCGCCTCCACGCGCAATGCGGTCTGGACGTTTTGCGGATACGGCATGCCATGCGAAATGATGGTCGACTCCAGCGCCACCACGGGCCGGCGTTCGGCCAGCGCCTGGGCCACTTCGGGATCGATGTCGAGATAAGGATTGGTTTGCATGGGGAATAACGGCGCAACTTCCGCGCCTTTGGACTGCTAGCCCCGAGTAGGCTCGAAGCACTCGAGACGAACAAAAGAATTCAGCAATTGCCGCACCGTCGCTATCGACAGGTTCGGGTGATTGGCTTGCGTCGCGGTCAATGTCAGCGCGGAGCAGGCAACCGCAAAATGCACGCTCCGCTTCAAAGGCATACCTTGCAGATGACCGTGCAACAAACCCGCCATCAAGGCGTCACCCGCGCCGGTAGCGTTGACCACGGTCACCGGCATCGCCGCCTGCCAGCCGCTGTTGCCGGACTTGGCGCTCCCGCCTTGGGCACTCCAATAAACCCCTTGTTCACCCAGGCTCAACACCACATGCCGCACGCCTTGAGCATGCAGCCAGCGCGCTGCCGCCTCGACCGCTGCATCGGTTTGCACGGTCTGCCCCCACAAGGCCTGGGCTTCGAGCCGATTCGCCTTGAGCGTGTGGATATGGGCCAACCAGGGCAACAGGCGCCGGCATTTGAAGGCCGACACCGGGTCCACGAAAACCGGCACATTCTTGGCGTGGGTGAACAGCCATTCCAGCGCCGCTTCGGACAAATTGCAGTCCAGCAGCAATGCCGCCGCGTTGGCTACGCGCTCGGCACAAGCCGCGAGACGCTCGGGCGTGATGTGGTCCAGGATGGACATGTCGTTCACCGCCGCCACCATGTCGCCGTCCGGTCCGTGCAGGGACAGATAAGAGGATGTGATCGCGTCGCCCAGGACCCAGCAGCCCCCCACATCGACACCCGCGCCATGGGTGCTCTCCAGCAAGCTGCGTCCATGCAGATCGGCACCGACAGCGCTCAACAAATACACCTCATGCCCGAGGCGGGCCAGGTTCTCCGCGACGTTGCGCGCCACGCCGCCAGCCGCGCAGCGCACCCTTCCGGGCGTGGAGTCGCCGGCAGCGAGCACGTGCGCGCTGCTGCCGGCAATGTCCATATTGGCCGCACCGATGGCAAGCACATAAGCCTTGCCCAGGGCAGAGCTCTTTTGCGACAGTTTCATTTGTTTTTATCTTACTGCGCCCGGCAGCCCGGCTTCATCGGGATGCCGGGCATACTCGACTGGTCGTTGTAAAACCATGAAGGAGACATTCCCATGAAAGTGTTGATTACCGGTGGCGGCGGATTTGTGGGCTCCCGCCTTGCACGCACTTTGCTGGCGCGCGGCCAGTTGAACGGCCAGCCGATTACATCACTGGTGCTCACGGACCAGGTCACGGCTGCGCCGGAGCTGGGCGCCGACCCCCGCGTGCAGGACCGCACCGGCCCGTTGCTGGAACAATGCGCGGCCCTGCGCGAAGAACCCTTCGATGGCGTGTTCCACCTGGCCTCGGCGGTATCGGGCGAATGCGAACTCGACTTCGATCTCGGCATGCGTTCCAACCTGGACAGCACACGCGCCTTGCTCGACTCTCTGCGTCTGGCAGGTGTTGCGGCAAAAAAGCCGACCCGCCTGGTTTTTTCCAGCTCGGTCGCCGTGTATGGACCGGACTCGTCCGTCGCAATGCCGCCCCTGGTGGCCGACGACACCCTGCCCGCACCCCAGACTTCCTATGGCGTGCAAAAACTGGTGTGTGAACATCTGATCGCCGACTACACCCGCAAAGGTTTTATCGATGGCCGTGCGGCAAGGCTCATGACCGTCACGGTGCGGCCCGGCAAACCGAACGGCGCGGCATCTTCGTTTTTCTCGGGCATCATCCGCGAACCACTGGCGGGCGTCGAAGCCATCTGCCCGGTAAACGACCAGGTGTCGCACCCGATGTCCTCTCCCGCTAAAACGGTGGCCGGGCTGATCGCGATTTATGAAGCCAGCCGCGAAGCATTCGGCGGCCGCCTGGCCATGAACCTGCCGGCGCTCAACGTTCGTGTGTGCGACATGCTGGATGCGCTGGAAGAAGTGGCGGGCAGCGCGGTCCGCGCACGGGTGCGCTTCGAGCGCGACGACCGTATCGCCGGCATTGTGGCGAATTGGCCCACCGGCGCCACTGCCACCCGCGCCGCGAAGCTGGGGCTCAAAGCCGACGAAAGTTTCGCGGACATCATTCGCCAGTACATCGCCGACTGCGCCAAGTCGCCAAACGCGGACCGGGCGCTCAAGGGCATGGCGCACTGAGTTCGGCCGACGCCCGTTCAGGCGCGCGGTCATGCGGCGGCAAAACCAAGCGGCTACACCGTCATTTCTGGCGCGAGTTGTTCACGTTTCCAGTTTGCGCACCAGGCCACGAACTCGCTCGCGGGCAGGGGCTTGCTCATGAAATAACCCTGCGCTTCGTCGCACGACAAGTCGCGCAACCTGGTCCAGATCAGACCGTTTTCCACGCCTTCGGCAACCACGGTCAGGCCCAGGTTATGCGCCAAATCGATGGTCGAGCGGACGATCTTCGCGTCGGCCTCGTCCTTCTCCATGTTCATGACAAAAGACTTGTCGATCTTGAGTTCGTTCACCGGCAGGCGCTTGAGGTAGGCCAGCGATGAGTAACCGGTGCCGAAGTCGTCGATCGACAATTCAAATCCCAGTTCCGACAAACGGTTGAGCGTGGTCTGCGCGCGTTGCGGATCGTCCATGATCGCGCTCTCGGTAATCTCCAGGCAAAACGCATCGGCGCTGAGGGCATGTTTGCCCAGGATAGTTTCCAGGCGAAACGGAAAATCGATGTCCAGCAAGTCGCGCGTGGACAGGTTGATGGCAATGCGTATGCGCGTGTCCCCGTGCTGCAGACCGCGCCACAGGCTTGCCGCCTCATTGAACATCCACAAGGTCAACTGGCGCACGAAACCGGTCTGCTCGGCAAACGGGATGAATTCCAGCGGCGGCACCAGACCACGCTCGGGATGTTGCCAGCGCACCAGCGCCTCCGCCGCCACCACGGTCGCGTTCGCCAAGGCGATCTTCGGTTGCAGGAACAGGCGCAGTTCGCCATGGTCCACCGCGCGGCGCAACTGGGTCAACAGCGACAGTGTCTGCGTGCTGGAAGAGTCGAGCGCCGGGTCGTACAACTGCAGCACCGTCGTCTTCGCCTTGGCCGCGTACATGGCGACCTCGGCGCGCGACAGCAAGGTGTCGGCATCGTCGGCATGCATTGGCCAGCAGGCGATGCCGATGCTGGCGCTCAAATCCACTGTCTGGTCTTCGAACGCCAGCGGCAGCTCGAACGACTTGGCGATGCGCTGCGCCACCGCCTCCGCGCTGCGCGCGTCGCTTTGCGTCAGCAATACGGCGAACTCGTCGCCACCCAGCCGTGCCACCATGTCGCCGGAGCGCAAATCCTGCTGCGTCAGGCGTTTGGCCACCGCTATCAACAACAAGTCGCCGAATGAATATCCCAACACGTCGTTGACGTGCTTGAAGCGGTCTATGTCGAGCATCACGACCGACAGATTGCCCCTGCCCATTTCCGAGACCGCGCCCTGGCTGTCGATCTCGCGCTGCACCGCATCGCGAAAACGCGCGCGGTTGGGCAGGCCGGTCAGCCGGTCCCAGTAAGCCAGCTTGCGGATCTGCGCCTGCTGCGCGCCGATGCTGATGCGCATCGAATCGAACGCTTTGGCCAGCCCGCCGATCTCGTCGTGCCGGTCCAGATATTCCAGCTGGATGTCGTATTGCCCTTTGCCCAGCTTCTGGGTTGCGCTGACCAGAGCCCGCAGCGGAGTGGTGACACGGCGCGCCGCGAAAACGCTGCCGATGCCGAACAACACCACCCCCATGGCCGTGATCCACGCAAGCGCCACCTGCGCCTGGCGAAACGGCGCCACCACTTCGTTGACGGAGCGCAGCAACAAGACACGCACACTGCCCGAAGTGCTATCGCCCAGCTTGACGTTGCGCGCGATCAGCCGGTCGCCGCTGACCGGCAGTTCCACCACATCGCCCGGTATCGCCTCCAGCGTTTTCAGCGCTTCCGGCGACAGGGTGGACGCGACGATCCGGGGAGTTTCGCCAGCGGCCTGGCCGATCAGGGCCAGATGCATATCCGAAAGTTCCCGCATGTCGTCCACCTGCTTCTGGCCGATCGGAAAACCCATCAACACCCAGCCCACCAGCACCGGCGCTTTCATCGGCACCATCACGAACTGGTACGGCGTGTGCCCGACCAGGGCGATCTGGCTGCCTTGCGGGTCGCGCGACAACGGCACCACCAGTTTGCCGAGCATCGGGCCCAATGCAGCCGCGTCCTGGCCCTCCGCTACCGCGCGTAAGGCCATGTTGGTATCCATCAACGCGGTGACGGTGGCGCCGATCCGCGTGCCATTGTTCTCCAGCGCCGAGCGGATGGTGTCAATGTCCCCCGTGTTGACAGCCGAGCGAAAGCCAAAATCGGCCGCCAGCACCGTTGCGCCCAGGCTGAGCTTTTGTGCATTCAGGTCCAGCAGCCGGCGCCACACCCGTTCGCCGACCTGCAACTCCTGCGCCAGCTGGCGGCGGGCACTTTGGTCGATGCCGATACGCACCACGCTGAACACCGCCGCCTGCACCAGCAGCAGCAACAGCAGCGACAAGGCCACGATACGCGAAGACAAACCCCAACGGTCTGGCCGCCAGCCAAAGCTCATCGAAGTACCTTCGTGCCGCGCACCGCTGCAAGAGCCTTTGAAAGCGGCCCGGCGACGCTCATGGCGCGACGCCGGACAAGCGAAATGTGGTCAGGTTGTCGGCTGTTCCAACTACTAACTCCCGATCGGTGGCGGGTGCACCCACTGCCAGGCCCGGGTGCCAGACGCGCAAGCGGTAGTTGCCGGCGGGTACATTGCCGAGCGCTACGAGCCCGTCCTTGGCACTGCGCCCGTAATACGGCGTATCCACCACCACCACCCAGGCCGCCATGTTGTCGTGGATATTGCAGCCCAGAACGGCGATGCCGGTCTTGTCGAAAACCACCGGATTCGCCGCGCTGCCGGCGTAGAGTTTTAGCTCGAAGGTCTTGGTGGGCGAAAACGAATAAACATGGTGGCGCACCGTGTCGCGGTTCGGGAAAAATACCGCCGTGCCAAGGGGCACCACCAGAACGCGCGGATCGAACTGTTTGCTGACCTGCGCCACTTCGGCAACCTGTAGGGGCTTGACGGCTGCACGCGCCGCGGCCGACTCCAGAAAAGCGACCGCGTCCGGCAGCGCCTTGCCGGCGCCATCCTGCACCTGTACCTGCACCGTCGCGGCAAGGGCCGGCCTTATTGCAAGCACGAGGAGGCAGGCGAAAAATTTCGCCGCTACCGGATTTCGGAATTAGTTCTATTAATAAAAATCCGGTGGGGACATTTTCTTTTTCTAATGAATCCGCGGCATCAAAATATGCCGCCTCTTACAAATTATTAAATTTTCATAGTCTGCATCCATTGATTGATGATCCGGTCTATTCGTTGTCGATTGCCGGTGAGAACGTGCTGAACACTTTACAGTCAGAATTATTGTTTAGCTATAACCGGAACGAGCTCTCCAAACAGGTTGGCTTTAACACAAGTTATGGCGCTCTGTTTCCGTACTTGTCGGGAGGAGTAAATTATACTTTCGACAGAAGAGGAATTTATCATGGTAAAAGGA
>JANYBQ010000009.1 GCA_025360705.1 Betaproteobacteria bacterium
GCTTCCTCCGGGTTGCGGCAGCTCTCGTCGCCCATCAGCGGAACTTTGGAATGACGCGCTGCGAACGCGCGACCCGGACGGTCGTCGCGGTGCACTGGCTCCTCGGCCCAGATCAGGCCAACTTCGTATCCGGCATCCAGCACGCGCACCGCATCCGGCCCGGACAGGCCTGAGTTACCGTCCACATACAGCAGCGCATCGGGCAAGGCGCGACGCAGGGTGTGCAACATCGATATGTCCTGGCGCGGGTCGATGCCGACCTTGAGCTTGAAGGAAGTGATGCCGTAACGTTCGCGCACCATCAAGGCTTCCTGTGCCATGACTTCGGGGGTGTCGTAGCCGCAGATATAAGTCACGCGCACCTGTGTGGCCCAGGCGCCGAGCAGGCGATGGCAGGGCTGGCCGAGAATCTGGCCGGCCAGATCATGCAGCGCGATATCCAGCGCACCCTTGATGGTGTTGTTGTGCTCGACTCCGGCAAAGCCGGCCCAGGCCTGCTCGATCTGGAGCGGATGCAGGCCGACCAGCAATGGGCCAAACCACTGCCGCACCGCCGCCACCATGCTGGCCTGCGACTCGCCATAGAAAAACGGCCGTGAGGGCGCCTCGGCGCGACCCACCAACCCTTCATCGGTGTGGATCTCGACCAGCACGTGTTCGGTCACGACCAGCCGGCCGTTGGCGAAACGCACCGGACGTTTCAGCGGCAGGCTGAAAGGGGTGCAGTCTATGCGCGTGACCTTCATGCTTGTCCCCGTGTGTTGGCTAAACGTATCTCAGTGAACACTATGGGCTTCGACAATCGCGCTATTGAGCGTCAGGCCCAGCCCCGGCCGCGAAGGCGGGCTAGCCATGCCGTCCTTGATCGACAGGGACTCGTTGAAAAGCTTCGGCCACCACGGCACAACTTCGAGCGTGAGTGCGTTGGGTACGCCGCACATCAGATGCACACCGATTTCTCCATACACATGCGAGGCCATCGGAACGCGATGCAGTTCCGCCATGGCGGCAACCTTGCGCCAGCCGGTAATGCCGCCGACCCGTTGCAAATTCGGCATCAGGATATCGGCGGCGCCGCGTTGCAAAAGCCGCGCGCACTCGGCGACACCGAAATTGGTTTCCCCCGTGGCAATGTCCATCGGTACCGCGCGCCGGACCTCGGCGCAGCCTTCGATGTCCTGCGCGTTCACGGGCTCCTCCAGCCACCACAAGTCGTACGGCGCGAGCGCGTGCGCAACACGTATCGCCTCCTTGGGCGACCACTGCTGGGTGCCGTCCACGATCAGCTTGAAAGAAGGGCCCACCGCTTCGCGCACAGTGCGAAGACGTTCCAAGTCCTGTGCCAGGCCGCCGCCGACCTTGAACTTGTAGGCGGAATAACCCAGCCGCGCAAAACCCATGGCTTCCGCCACCAGCTCATCCACGCTGAGCTGCAAGGAGCCGTTACTCCCATAAACGGGAATCGCATCACGCGCGCCGCCCAGCATGTCGGCTACGGGTCGTCCACAGGCCTGTCCCGCGAGATCCCACAACGCAATGTCGATGGACGATAGGGCGGATAGGGTGGGACCGCTGGCGCCGACCAATGCCAGTGATCGCATCATCCTGGCCCACAGGCGCTCGGTCTTGCTCGCGTCCTCGCCCACCAGCGAAGCGCACAGGCTGTTGGCGCTGGCAAACACCGGCGCGAGATCCCCAGAACCAAATGCAAATGCATAACCGCAGCCCAACAGCCCATTGCCCGCACGGATGCGGATCAGAAGAATATCGACCGTGTCTATCCGGCGAATGGCGGCGCGAAAAGGCGGGTTCAGTGGGAAAGCCAGGGCGGTGAGCTCGAAGCTCTCGATGCGCAGCGGCACAACGGAAGGACCCGTGTCGTCGCCACGCCCGCGCCCTGTGGCCCCGCTTTGCAAACCCGCACCTTGCACCGGTCAGCCTTTGTACTCGCGCGCCATCTTGCGGATGGCGGCCACGTCGAACTTGTTGATGTCGGCGATCAGGTCATTGGTGTAAAGGCTACTGGCCACGACCGACTTGTCCACGTCCCCGATCTTCTTGAGCATGTCCAGATAGGTCTCGACGTCGATCTTGTCCATGTATCCCCACTTGTCCCGCTTCACGACCATGTTGTCGATGCGCATGTTGTTGATGCGCGCGAGTATCGAACGCCGGCCATAGGCAATGGCAACCGCCTCGCTGACACCGGCCGTTTTCTGCTCCGGGTGGACCTTGAAGTGGATACGCGCCGCGGCGTCCGGGTTCTCCAGTGCGAAGACGGTTGCCTTGGCGTGGCCACGGCCTAGTTTCACCAGCGCGTCGCGCTTGGACTTGAGGATATCGGTCTTAGCGCACAGCGCTGTCTGGAAACTGATCTTGTCGGACAGCGGCGAGGTCAGGATACGCAGCTTGTACAGCTCGGGGTTGACGTTTTCAATGGCGGCGTAAACGCTGTCGTACATCGCCAGGGCATCGACCTGCTTGGTCACCCACAACGCGGCCGCGGCCTGCGCGCCATAACCCACGTCGATGAAGGTCACGCCGTTGTTCGGGTCCACGCCCGCGTCTTCGAGCACGGCCTTGACGATGGGAATCGTCGCCGTGGCCTGACCGATCACGCCGAGCTTTTTCCCTTTCAGGTCGGCCAACGTCTTGATGGGGCTGTCGGCGGGCACGGCCGGCATCTGAAAGTTCTGCGTGATCATGTTGTAGAAGGCCTGCATCTGTGCGCCCTTGGACACCGGCACCATCAGACCAACGGACGTGCCCGCATGCACCACGTCGGCCTGGCCGGTTATCACCAGCTGCGCACCGAGCGCGGAACCGCGCGTGTATTTGAGGTCCACCTCCAGGCCTTCCTCGGACCAGAAACCCAACTCGAACGGAATCGATGTCTGCGTCGCCGTGCCGGCTTCGGCGGTAGCCGAAGACACGACCACGGTGAGTTTTTGGCGCGCCTGCGCCCGAGCAAAACGCGGTATGCCAAGGGCCGTTGCCGAACCTGCGATGGCGCCTGCGACAAGAATTCTTCTACGTTGTGAAGATGGGGTCATTTGTTCTCCTGGTAAACATTGTTTCTATTAGAGAAACGTGGTTTCGTTTTTATGAGTATAGCCGCTGTGTCGCCGATGTCAACGGCCGCCGCCAATTTTGTGGGCATCCGCCACTGCAAAAACGCTTTTGGAGAGGCTATCGCAATGGGGGTCGGGGCGTTTGACATTGGAGGCACAGACGTTATACTTTTATTAAAGGAAACCATGTTTCTCATAAAGAAACTTTACGCGCATGGGTTCCTGCCCGGGTCCTGTGACGCGGCATGCCCAAAACAATCAAGGAACAGTTTGTGAAGATTACAAAGCTGGAAGCCATTCCGTTTCGCATGCCGATGCGCGAAACCGTGAAGTTCGCCACCGGACAGTTGAGTGCGCTCGATCACGTGCTGGTCCGCGTATATACGGACGAAGGGCTGGTAGGACAGTCCGAGGCGCCCTCCCGCCCCATGGTCTACGGCGAGTCCTCGATCTCGATCGTGGCGGCCGTGCACGACTGGTTCGCGCCGGCGCTCACGGGCCTGGACCCGTTCGCGACCGAGCAGGTGTGGGCGCGGCTGGAACGGGTGGAGCACAACCCGACCGCTAAGGCGGCGATCGACATGGCGCTACACGACATCATCGGCCAGGCCGCGGGCGTGCCCTTGTACCGCCTGCTGGGCGGGTGGTCGAACGAAGTGGCGCTGTCACACATCCTGGGCCTGGGCACGCCGCAGCAGGTTGCCGAGCAGGCGCAACGGCTGATCGCGCAATACGGCTTTGGCACCCTGAAGCTGAAAGCGGGCATAGACCCGGTGCGCGACACCGCCATGGTGCGCGCGGTGCGCGAGGCCGTGGGACCGGCGATCCGACTGCACATCGATGTCAACCATGGTTATTCGAGTTTTGTCGCGGCGCGTGTCGTGCCGCAGTGGGAGCCCTACGACATCGCCTGGGTCGAAGAGCCCTGTCCGGGATGGGATGTGCGCGGGCGGGAGTTGATCGCCGCGGCCACCAGCATTCCCATCATGGCCGACGAGAGTTGCACGACCGTGGCCGCTGTCATGGACGAGATCCGCCGTGGCACCTGCCGGCTCATGAGCATCAAGAACGCGCGCACCGGCTACACCCAATCGCGCAAGATCATCGATCTTTGCGAGGCCAACGGCATCGTGCCGGTAACCGGCAGCCAGGGCGACACCGAGATCGGCGCCTACGCCAGCGCGCATTTCCACGCCGCGCACCGCTGTACCGCCTCAGGCCCGGGCGAGCTTTCGTTTTTTCTGGACACCGAGGAGTCGCTGTTCACCGAGCCGATCCAGATTCGGGCCGGAAAATTCGTGTTGCCGGATGCGCCCGGCCTCGGGCTCAGGGTCGACGAAGGCAAGCTTGCCCGCTACCGCATTCAGTGAAGCCCGGCTGCTATTGTTCCCCGCCGAGGTAGCTGCTGCGGACAAGATCGCTGTCGAGCAGTTCCTCGCTGGTCCCGCACGCGACCACCGCTCCGTTTTCCAGCACGTAGCCACGGCGCGCGACCGACAACGCGACGCGCGTGTTCTGCTCGACCAGGAAAACAGTGGTGCCCTCCTCGCGGTTGATGCGCTCGATGATTTCGAATATGGCTTCCAGCATCACCGGTGACAAGCCAAGAGACGGCTCGTCCAGCAGAAGATAACGCGGCCGGCTCATAAGCGCGCGTCCTATCGCCAACATCTGCTGCTGGCCTCCGCTGAGTGTCGAGGCCTGTTGCTGGCGGCGCGGTTCCAGCACCGGGAAGTAGGCGTAAATAAGTTTCATGTCGGCTCGCACCGCAGCCCGGTCATTACGCAGGTACGCACCAAGTTCCAGGTTCTCCGCGACGCTCATTTCCGAGAACAGATCGCGGCGCTCGGGAACCAGCGCCAGGCCGCGGCGCACGATGTACTCGGGCCGCAGCTTGGCCAGAGGCTCGCCATCAAGGGTGATAGACCCCCTGGTACTGCGCACCAAGCCGGCGATCGCGGACAGCAGGGTCGTTTTGCCCGCGCCGTTGATGCCGAGCAGTGCGACGATCTCGCCTTTCGGAACATCGAGCGACACCCCGCGTACTGCTTCGGCGCGACCGTAGGAGACATACAGATCCCGAATACTAAGCATGGGTATACCTGCCTTTGCCAAGGTAGGCCTCTATGACCGACGGGTCGCACGAGACCTCTGCTGGCGTCCCCTCAGAAATCTTGCGTCCGAAGTCGAGCACCGTGATGCGGTCCGCGATACCCATGATGAAGCGCATGTCGTGTTCGATCACCAGCACGGTGATGCCTTGCTCGTCCCGCAAACGGCGCACCAGCCGGCCAGCTGCTTCGCGCTCCTGGGAATTGAGGCCGGCGACGAGTTCGTCGAGCAACAGCAGGCGCGGCGCCGACACTATCGCACGCGCAAGCCCGAGCAAGCGGCCCTGACCTCCTGTCAGCGTGCCGGCCAGCTGGCCGGCAAGAGCGCCGAGTCCCACGTAGTCAAGCGCCCGCTGCGCCCGCTCAAGCAGCTCCCTGCGCTCGGCGCGCGCCGCCTTGTTTGCCAGCAGCGCCTGCACAAATCCGGTTCGCCCCATCGAATACGCGCCGACCAGTACGTTGTCGATCGCCGGCAATTGGGGAAACAGTTCCATGTGCTGGAAAATGCGGCTGACTCCCTGGCCGATCACCTCGTGCGGCTTGCACCGCAGCATGTCTCGGCCATCGAATTTAACCGCGCCCGCGCTGGGCTCAACGATGCGCGTGAGCAGGTTCAGCATCGTAGTCTTGCCCGCGCCATTGGGACCGATCAGCGCATGGATCTCGCCCTGTGCCACGCGCAGGCTTACGTCTTCCACCGCGACCAAGCCTCCGAACTTCTTGCTTAGCGCCCGGGTCTCCAGCAAGGCCGCATCCTGCATGGGATTCACTTGGTAACAGCCGCAGTTGCCGCTGCCGGCCCGTTGCGGCGGAGCCGGGCACGCAGTTTGGTGTAGAGACCGTAGATGCCGGTAGGCATGAGCATGATGAACAGCACGAGAAGCGCGCCATTGGTGATCTCGACAGAGACCTTGGGCAGCCGCAGCATCTCCGTCGACAGCGTGAGCACGACGGCGCCAATCACCGAACCCGCGACGCTGCCCATGCCACCGACCGTGATCATGGTCAACACCTTGAGCGTCTCGACCAATCCAAAGCCCTCGGGCGTTATATAGGACAGGAGCATCGCCAGAAGCCCGCCGGCGATACCTCCGTAAAACGCGCTCATACCGTAGGCCAGTACCCGATGGCGTGTCAGATTAACGCCCATGGCCTGCGCGGCGATGTCGCTTTCGCGTATGGCCACAAAGGCAGTACCGATACGCGAGCGCAGGATATTGACAGCTGCCTGCACCAGCAGCACCGCGACAACAGCGACGATGTAGAACATCAAGAGGTTGTCACCGATTCCCGGAATCGTCGGGCGCGGCACGGCCATGCCCTGGAAACCACCGGTCATTGGCCCCCAGAGCGCTATGCCAAGGACGACAGTCTGGTGAAATCCCAGCGTTACGAGCGCCAGATAAAAGCCACTGAGCCTGAGTACGATGACGCCGATGGCAAGCCCGAACAGCACGGCAATGCACCCACTCAGCGGCAGCGCAATTGCAAATGGCAGGCCTGCTTTGACTTGAAGCACCGCAGTGGAATAGGCGCCGATTCCGAGGAAAGCACCCTGGCCAAAATCGAACTGGCCCGCATAACCCATCAGCAGGTTGTAGCCCAGCGCGAAGATGGCGTAGACACCGATAAGGCTCAGCACGTAGAGCAGATAGTTGTCGAGGAACGGTCCCGCCACGGCGGCCAGCACCAAGGCCAGGAGCGCGGCCGGCGGCCGGCGTCCGGTCATTGAAGTCATATCGGTTCAGACACGTTTCGCCAAAGGTTTGCCAAGCAAACCGGTGGGCTTGATGGCGAGCACTGCAATCAGCAGGATGAATGTGACGGCAATCTGGAGGTCGGAGCGGATGTAGCCTCCCGCAAGGTTCTCCACCACCCCCAGCAATATGCCGCCGACCACCGCGCCCGGCAAGCTGCCAAAACCGCCCAGGACCACGGCCGTGAACGACTTGAACGCAATCGACCCCATGTCCGGATCGACCAGCAACAGCGGGCCGAGAAATACGCCGCCAAGCGCGCTCAACATGGTGCCGATAATCCAGGCCGCGGCGAACACGCCGGTTACGCTGATACCCATCAATGAGGCAGCGCGGCGATTCTGGGAAGTGGCGCGCATCGCCATCCCGATCTTCGTATGCTGGAAGAAAAGATACAGCAATCCGATAACGGAGAACGTCACGATCACGATGGCCATTTCCTGCTGGCTTATTTCAACCGGGCCAATCAAGATTGGCTTGGTCGAGAAGGGGCTGGACATGTGGATAGCGTCGGCGCCCCAGATCAAACGCACCGTTCCCTTCATCACCGATGCCAGGCCGAGCAATGCAATTACCCGGCTGAGCAGGGACGCCGTCATAAGCGGCCGCGAGATCAGCCGGTCGAACACCACAAACCCGATCAATCCCGCTATCGCCAAAGTCGTCAGCAGCGCCAGCGGGTAGGACCAACCTAAAAACTTGTTGAAGGTCAGAAGGAGATAGGCCCCGACCATCAAGCTCTCGCCGACCGCGAAATTGACCGTTTCCGTGGCGTTGTAGATCATCGTGAAGCCAACGGCAACCAACGCATAGATACAGCCCACCACGATCCCATTAACGATCACCGATGACAACATTGCGTTTTTATTCCCGACCGGCGAACATTGGTGAGGCAATGGACATCGGCTACTTTATTTCGTCACCGAAGAAATAGTGCTTGCCATTCTTGAAACCGTCCAGGAACCCACCATGAATGCCGCGATGGCTGGTCGTGGTGAACTTCATCGGATACGGGATGATCGGCGACTTGAACTCGGGCATCGTTTCGAAGGTCTCGATCAGCTTGGCGGACGTCAGATCGGGACCGGCGCGGCGCAGGCCTTCCAGGAACATCTGCATGGCGGCGTATCCCTGCGCGGTCCAGACCAGCGGCGGGTCGTTGGGGAATTTTTCCTTCCAGGCCTTGTTGAATTCCGCGGCGCAGGGGTCCGTCAGCTGGCAGGCTAGGGGGCTTACCGCGTAGTATTCGATCGGCGCTTCGCCTTCGACCAGTTCGAAGATCGATGCCGCCGAGCCCCCGCCGAAGCTGATTAATGGCGCCTTGACGCCCTGCTTGTAAATCTCGCGAATGATGAAGGCGAGTGCACGCGGTGTGCCACCGTGAATGATGACATCCACGCCAGCGGCCTTGAACTTCGAAATCTGGGCGGCGGCGCTGGATGCATTCGGTTCGATGGTTTCGTCCACATCGATCTTGAGCCGCTTTTTCTCCAGCGCCTCAACCGACGCGTCATGCGTCACTTTGCCGTATTCGTTGTTCTCGCCGATGAACCCGATCTTTTTCGGCTTCATCGAGGCGGCTAGATTCACCACGGCAAGCGCGTGATCGTCCAGCGGCAACTGCGCCTGGAAGGTCAGCTTCTTGAAAGGCTTGGTAAGCAGTGGCGTTGAAGAGGCAGGCGACCAGTAAATCAAATCCCTTTCGATGACACGCGGGAACGTAGCAAGCGTCACTGGTGTGTAGGCTCCACCCAGCACCAGGAAAACCTTGTCGCGGTCGATGAGCTTGGTGACCGCGGCGACGCCGCCGCCCGGGTCGCCGCGATCGTCCTCCACGATCAGATCGATCTTGCGTCCGTTGATGCCGCCCTGCGCATTGGCCTTGTCTATCAACAAGCGGGCCACGCGTTCGTAAGTCAGGCCGAATACCGCGATCGGTCCGGTCAGCGAGTTGTGCATACCAATCTTGATCGAGTCCTTGGTTACACCCTGGACTTGTGCCGATGCCGGCGCCGCGCCGAGCACCAGGCCGGCGGCGCAAAGAATGGCGGCGGCGAACGGCGCCGCCGATTTAGGCAATAAAGTTTTCAATTGTCATCCTTCGTTTGAGTTGATGAAAAACGCGGCCTGTCGTCATGCAACAAGGGGTTGCCCCATCACACGCATGTAACGCTGCTGGTATTTGGGCCATACCTCGGGATTCACCAGTCGCGGCGGCCGTTTGCCGCGCAGGATGTCGATCCATTGCACTGCGGCCCCTTCTGCGCACTGGCGATAGGCGCGGCGCGTCACGCCGGCGATATGAATCGACGTGACGACATTGTCGAAACGCAGCAAAGGGTGATCGAGCGGAGGCGGCTCCTCTTCCCACACGTCTAGGCCGGCGCCGGCCAGCTTGCCCTCGGTCAACACGCGTGCCAGGGCAGCCTCATCGTGGATGCCGCCGCGCGAGGTGGTGATGAAGAACGCCGATGGCTTCATCTTGCGGTATTCGCGCTCTCCTATCATCCCGCGCGTGTCGCCCGTCAGTGGACAATGCACGCTCACAAAATCCGACCGGGCCAGCAACTCGTCCAGTTCCACCTTGTGGCCGCCGCGCGATTCGATCTCCTGTGCCGAAAGATAGGGATCGTAGGCAAGCACGGTCATACGGTAAGCAGTCCTGCAAAGCTCGGCGGTGCGGGTGCCGATATTGCCGAAGCCAATGATGCCCACCGTCTGTTCGGTCAAATCCTCGCCCGTGAACTGGAGCCGCTCCCACTTGCGGTCGCGTCGCATGGCGCGGTCGGACTGGATGAGTTGCTTGGACAGACCCAGCATCATCGCGAAAGCGTGGCTCGCAACCGCTTCCCGCCCGCCCAGTCCTGCCTGGTTGACGATCATGACGCCGGCGTCATTGCAAGCGGGAAAATCCATGACGTCGCAGCCGGAGCCTTGCGAGGCCATGGCGAGCAGCTTGGGCGAGCGCGCTATGAGATCCTCGGAACCCCTGTACGGAGGACGCGGCCATTGGTACCCGTGCGCCCCGGCCAGCGCTTCCCAAATCTTGTCGGGAGCATCGGAGAGCGACAGCCGAACCAGCTCGATATCGGACTCGCGGTTGAGTATCTCCTCGGCTATCGGATCAGCCCAGCGCTCAAAGTACACCAGCCTCTTGCGCGACGGAACACCTGCTACTTTCGTCTCCATAATGGTTTCCTTATTCATACCAAGTTTCCGTATGAGAAACATTATTTCCAATTTATTTTAGTCTATTGCGCGGAGGTGTGAAGTCAACATTTTTTTGTTTTGACCTCAGCGTACAAATGGATTCAGGAACGCTTCAGCGATCGACTCGATAACGCCCGAGTTTGTCGGGATCGACCACCAGCCCCAGACCGGAGCCCTTGCCCAGAAGCAGCTCGCCGTTGATGATTGGCGGCGGTTCAACCAAGATGTCCGCTGCGAGGTTGAGATGAAAAGAAAGCTCGGCCGGCAGCGCGCTCGTGGCGCGATGCGCGGCGCAGAAATGCGCGCCTGCCAGTATGCCCATACCGCTGTCGCCCTGGCTGCCGACCAGTGGCCGAATTCCATGCGCCGCCGCCAGCCCGAGAATGTCGCGCGACAAACGATACCCGGTGCGCGCAACCTTGATGCTGACCAGATGGATAGCGCCGTTCACGGCCTCGCGCGTCACCTCGCTCAAGGTGCGGCAGCTATCGTCGCCCAGGATGGGAATCGCGCCGTGTTCGGCCACGCGCCGGCGTGCAACCGTGTCGGCTGCAGGGCACGGCTCTTCGGCCCAGGCCACGCGCTGTTCGGCCGCCATGGCCAGCATATTGAGCGCGTCTTTTTCGCTGAAAGCCTCGTTGCCATCGACGTAGATCAGGGCATCGGGAAGGCGCCCGCGAATCGCCGCGAGCGCCGCCGCGTCCTTGTGAGGGTCCACCCCTACCTTTACCTTGAAGGCCGTTACGCCATGGCTCTCATGTACCTGCGCGCATTCGTCCGCCATTTCCTGCGGGGCCGAGTATCCGCAGACGTAGGTGACACGCACCCGGTCCGTATGGCCACCGAGCAGCTTGTAGCAGGGCTGTCCCACCGCCTGGCCGATCAGGTCGTGCAGCGCAATGTCAATCGCGCCCTTGATGGTGTTGTTGTTGGCGGTACGCTCCAGAATTCCGCGAATGGTGTCGGTACGGAAAGGGTCCAGACCGACCAGCAACGGCGCAAACCACAAATGAACCGCCTCCACCATGGACACCTGCGACTCGCCGTACAGGTAGGCGCGCGACGGCGCTTCGGCGCGGCCTATCAGGCCTTCATCGGTATGGATTTCGACCAGCACATGTTCGGTCGTGGCCATGCTGCCATGGGCGAAACCAATGGCGCGCCGCAGCGGCAGCGAAAACGGTACTGTGGTGATGGCGGTGATTTTCATGACGCTCGCTCAGGCAATACGAAAACGTTCGATGGCATCGGAGTTGAAAGCAAGGCCCAGCCCAGGACTGTCCAGAGGCCGCATGCCGCCATCCACCAGTTTGGGCGTTTCCACGAACAAGACTTCCCACCAAGGCACATATTCGAGGAATAGCGCACTTGGCGTCGCGGCCAGCAGATGAATCGAAATTTCGGGAAACACGTGGGGCACCACCGGCTTGCCCCACGCGCTCGCCATGGCGGCCACCTGCATCCAGGCCGATATGCCACCGACGCGTTGCAAGTCGATCATCGGGATGTCCACTACATTGCCTTCGAGCAGGCGCCGGAAGCCGCGCAACCCGTAGTCGTTTTCGCCCGCGGCGATGGGTGTGTCGAGCACCGATGCGATGTGGGCCATGCCGTCCAGATCGTCGAACACGACCGGGTCCTCGATATAAAAAAGATCGAAGCGCTCAAGTTCGCGGCCCACCTTGATCGCTCGGTCCACCGTCCAGCCCTGCACCACATCCACCATCAAGGTGTAGTCGGGACCCACAGCGTCGCGCACAGCCTCCACGCGCGCGATGTCGTCATGCCAGTCTTTGGCGCCGCAGCGCATCTTGATGGCGCGAAAGCCAGATGCCTTGTAGGCTTTCGCCTCGGCCACGATCACGTCTATGGAGTCCGACAGGAACAAACCACCCGCATAGACCGGAATGCTGCGCGACTCGCCGCCCAGCAGTTGCCATACCGGCCGGTTGAGCGCCTTGCCCGCGATGTCCCATAACGCGGTGTCTATGGCTGACATGGCGATCGTGACGGCTCCCACCTTGCCCAGGAAATTGGCCTCGCGCTCCATGCGGGCATACACAGCCGTTCGCGCGAGCGCGTCCATGCCGCCGACCAGCGAAACCATATCCTTGACCAGCGCGACCAGCGCCTGTGCGCGCTGCACACCAAAGCACCACAGGTAGGCAATGCCGGTGACACCTTCGTCGGTGTGGAGTTCCACCAATACGTTGTCGACGTTGACGATGTAGTGGATCGGCGTGCGGATGGGCCGCTCCAGCGGAACGCTGATGATGCGGGTTGATACGTCGGTAATACGCATGTTTCTCTCCAAGGGAGTCTAGAAAAGTTGCCAGAGCTGGTCGTCGTTCGTTATGCTTGCCGGCGGCCCGTCGAAGACCTTGCGACCGGCCTTCAGTACTGCCACGCGGTCGACGATGCCCAGCAGGCGGCGCACGTTCTGGTCGACGATCAGCACCGATATCCCGAAACGCTCACGCATCTCCACCACGCGCCGGAAAACCTCGTCGACCATCACCGGCGACAGGCCGGTGGACGGCTCGTCCAGCATGATGAGGCGCGGTCCGCGCACCAGCGCCAACGCCAGCGCCACCATTTGCTGCTGCCCGCCGGAAAGTTTGCCTGCCGGCTGCTCAAGCCGCTCGCGCAGGATGGGAAACATGGCAAACACCTCGTCCAGCCGGGCCGCGGCTTCGGGTCCGGCGGCATTGACCGCGATGTCGAGGTTCTCGGCCACCTTGAGCGAGCGGAAAGTGTTGCGGCCTTGCGGCACGAAAGACAGGCCGCGTGCCACGGTCCGCGCCACGTGACCGCCGGCTACCGCCTGGCCATCGAAGAACTGGG
>JANYBQ010000022.1 GCA_025360705.1 Betaproteobacteria bacterium
CGCCGACCTGGCATCCAACGGCATCGAGGCCATAGAGAGCGTGGAGCGCCAACCCTACGATGTGGTGCTGATGGACGTGCAGATGCCCGAGATGGATGGGCTGGAGGCCTCGCGCCGCATCACGGCCAGGTACACGCCAGAGCAAAGACCGCGCATCGTGGCCATGACCGCCAACGCGATGCAAGGCGACCGCGAGGAATGCCTGGCCGCGGGCATGGACGACTATGTGACCAAACCGATCCGCGTCGATGCGCTGGTCGAGGCACTGAACCAGGTAAGGCCACGCGCCGGAGGTGCCTCGTGACAGCTGCCAATTCACGAGCAGAAAAACGCCGGGCCGCCCCAAGTTTTCTTGCCCCTCGCGGGCGGGCTTGGGGCGCCTACGCTGCGACCGACCTCGCCTCGACATTCACCTTCAGACGAACCCGGATAGCGTCAATGATCGCCGCGAGATTGTCCATACTGGGGTTGCCGCTCTGCGACAACATGCGGTGCAGGCTCTTGCTTGGTTTGGATGTCAGCGCGGCCAGTTGCTCGAATCCCAGCGTCGCGTTGACCAGGTCACGCAGGATCAGTCGCGCAGTCTCCGGTTCACCATTCAGGAACAAGGTGGCCGCCTCCTCCAGTAAAGCCTGTGCGAACGCCGGCTCACGTTCGACCCGCTCGATGACCGTCTGTTTGAAATCACGCGTAAGTGCCATGGAAATCACCTCTTTTCGTGGCCGCTTCCGGCCATTCGTTGTTGGGCCTTCTTGCGCGCCTTGTACTCGGCCAGCAAGACCTTGGCCTGGTCGATGTCACGCTGTTGTTCGCGCTTGGTTCCACCGCCAAACAATACGACCAGCGCTGCCCCGTCTTTGGCCAGATAAATTCGATAACCGGGTCCCCAGTCGATGACGTATTCACCGATCCCGTCGTACCACTTGATGCGGGACGTATTGCCCAGTTCAAGCCGCAACTTGGCGGTGGTGACCTTGGCGGCAGCCCGCGCGTCCAGACTATCGAACCACCGCTTGTACGGATTCGATCCATCCTCACGCAGGTACTCGTCGACAATCAGCCCCATGCCTAATGGTAACGTATTCGTTACCATGACGTCCAGACCCGCGGGCATGAACGACTACGTCACCAAACCGATCCGCGTCGATGCGCTGGTCGAGGCTCTCATGCAGGTGACACCACGACTCGGAACCTCCGCCAATGAACGCTGAACCGCGCCAGTTCTCCCATTCGGCCAGCACCTTTTCGCCGCCGGCCGCTTCGGTGTCCGTCGCGGAGCACATCACCAGCATCCGCGCGCTCGCCTGGGCTGGCCAGCATGCGCGGGCCATGGAACGGTGTGGGCAGGCGCTTGCCCTTCCCGGCCGCACACCGGCTCAGCGCATGGAGCTGCTGGACCTGCGGGCCGAATCGCTGATTGCCGAGGGACGCTTCGCCGAGGCGGCTACCGATGCCGCGGCTATGCACGCGCTGGCCGCGGAACACCCGCAACCCGTGCTCCGGGTGCAGGCGCTCAACCGCGAGGCACTGGTGTTGATGCGCCAGGGCACCGTCAAGCAGGCATTGGAGGCGGCCACTGCGGCCGTTGCTCTGGCGCAGGGGGAGCCCGCGTCGCGCTGGCTGCTGCGCAGCGTTTTGTGCCAAGCGGAAGCCCAGCTGCGCGCAGCGCAACCGGAAGCCGCGGTGGCCACCGCACAGCGCGCAGCGGCCATGTTCGAGTCGACAGGCGACCTGGTGCAGGTCGGCCGCTGTCACTGGGTCATCGCGTTCGCGCAAACCCGCCTGTCCCGCAACGATGAGTCGCGTAGCGCCGCGCAACACGCGGCCGCATTGGCCCGGCAAACGGGCGACGAGCTCGGCCTGGCCAATGCGCTCAACGTGCAGAGCTTCAGCTGCAAGGACATCGCCGAGCGCATGGCCCTGTTGCAGCAGGCCGCACAGGCGTTCGCGCGCGCAGGCCACGTGTTCGGTCAAATGCTGGTCCTTGGCAACCTGTCGCTGGCGTTCACCGAACTGGGGCTGAACCGGCATGCCATCCGCCTTGGCGAAGAGGCCGGTGTATTGACCGCGCGCATGGGCGCGCGCCTGCATCAGGCGCTGGGTATCGGTGGATTGCTCAAATGCAGGATCGCGCTCGGTGACATCGCGGGCGCCCGCGCCCGCTGGCCGATGTACGACGCACTGGTGACGGCGCTGGACGAGCCAGTGACGCGCAATGACCGCGAGCTGTGGGCCGCCACTCTGGCGATGGCCGAAGGTCACTTCGAGGCGGCGCTCAAGCGGCTGCGGGCCTTCCTGCGCCAGGTGCGTGCCACGAACCCCGAATTCGAGCTGTATGCGCTGATACCGCTGGCCCAGCTGCTGCTGCTCCAAGGCAACGCGGCCGCTGCCCTGCGTACCACGCGGCGCGGCGTCCTGCTGCATGCTAAACACGGCTTTGCCCGCGCCGGATACGGTCACGGCCAGGACATCTGGTGGTGGCACAGCCGCGCATTGGCCGCCTGCGGCCACGACGAAGACGCATGGGCCGCGCTGCGGCGTGCCCATGCCATTTTGTTGCAGGCCATGCGCAACGTGCACGACGAGGGCCTGCGCCGCAGCTACCTCAACAAGCTGGAAGTCAACCGCGACATCGCGCGCGCCTGGCTGCGCGAGGCGGCGCAACGCGGCCTGCCCGACGAACAGCGGCTGGCGCACTTGCGCATCGAAAGCAGTTTGAGCGAACCCTTCAAGCGCCTGGTGGACACCGGCATGCGCCTGAACGAATTGCGCAGTGCGCAGGAATTGCAGGACTTCCTGATCGACGAAGTGACCGAACTCAGCGGCGCCGAGCGGGTGTTGCTGGTGATGGATACGCCTGGTGCTCTGCAAATCGCGGGCGCCCTGGTGCCACAACGCGAAGACGGCGCTGCGCTGCTGCACGCCATTACCCCGTGGCTCGACGAAGCCCGCCGCACCCGCGCCGTGCGCCTGCGTTACGGGCCAGACGGTGCCGAAGCGGTGGAACAGCGCTCCTGCCTGGTCGCCCCGTTGGTCGCGCAGAACCGCCTGCTGGGCTTTATCTACGCCGACCTCGAAGGTGCCTTCGGCCGTTTCCACGACACCGACCGCGACCTGCTCGCCATGCTGGCCGCGCAGGCCGCCGTGGCGCTGGACAACGCGCAGTGGGCGCAGGGCCTGGAGCGCAAGGTAAGCGAACGCACCCAGGAGCTGAGCCTGGCGCTGGAACACCAGACCGCTACTGCGGAAATTCTGAAGGTCATCAGCAGCTCACCCACCAACGTGCAGCCGGTGTTCGAGGCGATAGTCGATGCGGGCCAGCGTTTGCTGTCGGCGTCGTTCGCGGCCGTGTTGCAACGGGCCGGCGACAAATACGGACTGGTGGCCCAGGCCCTCGAAGGTCAGGCCCGTGTTGCGTCGCTGCATTCCAATTTTGATGTCGATATCGACCCGGCGGCAACCTTTCCCTCGCAGGTGATGCTCAGCAAGAAGATGTTGCATATTCCGGACTGGGACGCGATCGAATTGCCCGAGCAGGAAAAGCCCGTCCGTGCGCGCTGGAAGGTACGGTCGGGATTGATGTTGCCGCTGTTGCGCGGCGACGAGTGCATCGGGGTGCTGGCGCTGGGGCGTCAATCGGCAGGCGCCTTCACCGACCAGGAGATCGCGCTGGCGCAGTCCTTCGTGGACCAGGCCGTGATCGCCATCGAGAACGTTTGGCTGTTCAACGAGACCCGGGAAGCGCTGGAGCAGCAGCAGGCGTCGGCCGAGGTGCTGCAGGTCATCGGCAGTTCGGTGGCCGACTCGGGCCCGGTGTTCGAGAAGATCATCGATAGCTGCGAGCGGCTCTTTGCCGTCGACGATGTCAGCATCTTTCTCGTGGGCGACGATGGCTTGGTGCGCACCGCGGCGTGGCGCGGTTCCATCGGCGCTGCCGTCGACCATTCCGATGCCACGCCGCTGGCCCAAAGCCGCACCGGCCAAGTCATCCGCGAGCGCCGGGTCATGCATGTTCCCGATTCCGCTGTCCTGGCGGCGCAGAACCCCGCGCTCAAGGCCGTTGTGGACCGCATCGGCAACGTGTCCATCATGTACGCACCGATGTTGTGGGAAGACGGCGGCATTGGTTCCATCGGCGTGGTGCGCCATCCACCTCGGCCGTTCTCCGACAAGGAGATCGCGCTGCTCAAGACCTTCGCCGATCAGGCGGCGATCGCGATCCAGAACGCGCGGCTGTTCAACGAGACCCAGCAGGCGCTGGAGCGGCAGACCGCGACATCCGAAGTGCTGCAGGTGATCGGTCAATCGGTCTCCGACACTGCGCCGGTGTTCGACAAGATTCTCGACAGCTGCCAGCACCTGTTCGCCACCGGCCAGTTGGGCATCCTTCTGGTTCGCGACGACGGGCAGGCGCATGTGGAAGCGTGGCGCGGCAAGGCGCTCGAGGCCGTGTTTCGCACGTTCCCGAAGCCGGTGGAGCAGACCGCGACCGGTATGGTCATCCGTAGTCGCAAGACCCTGTACATACCCGACAGCGAGACGGCGGCGGAGATGCCGCTTTCGGTGCGAGGTGTGCATGACTTGATCGGCCGCTACTCGGCGGCATGGGCGCCGATGCTGTGGGAAGGGCGCGGCGTCGGTGCGATCTGCGTGCTCAAGCAGCCGCCCAGCCCGCTCTCGAACAAGGAACTCGCGTTGCTCGAGACCTTCGCCGACCAGGCGGTGATCGCGATCCAGAACGCGCGCCTGTTCAACGAGACCAAGGAGGCGCTGGAGCGCCAGACCGCCACGACCGACGTGCTGCAGGTCATCAACGCGTCGCCGGGCGTTCTGGCGCCGGTGTTCGACGCCATCGTGAGCAGCGCGCTGCGACTGTGCGACGCTTATGCGGGTGGCCTCTGGCTTGTTGAAGGCGACATGGCGCGGGCCAATGGCTTGTTCGGCGGCAATGTGCCGCAAGCCTTCACGAATTGGCTGGCCCAGAACACCGTGCCGGTGCCGCACCTGCTCGGCCGCGATCCGCTGGCGAGTCCGTATACACACGTCGCGGATGTCAAGGCGTCGGAGGCCTATCAAAAGCGGATTCCGATCGGCGTTGCGTGCGTCGAGCTGGGGGGCGTGCGGACCAGCCTCTTTGTGCCGCTGATCGAAGGGGATTCCATCATCGGCATCCTCAACCTGATTCGCCAGGAAGTGCGGCCATTCTCCGACAAGCAGATCGGACTTCTGCAGGCCTTTGCCACGCAAGCACAGATCGCCATGAAGAACGCGCGCCTCATCAACGAGACCCGGGAGGCGCTGGAACAGCAGACCGCCACGGCCGAGGTGCTGGCGGTGATCAGCCATTCAGTGGCCGACACGCAGCCGGTGTTCGACAAGATTCTCGACAGTTGCCAGCGTCTGATCGGATGCTCCGACCTGAGCGTGTTGACCATCGACGAGCAGGGTATGGTGCACCTGGGCTCCGCGCGCGGCGAGGGCGGCGAGAAGTTTTTGAACTACCAGCCGCGGCCGCTGGCGCAGACCATCATCGCGCAGGCGATGGCGGAAAACCGGGTCATGCATTACCCGGACGTACTGCATGGCGCAGGCGTGCCGGAGGTCTATCGCCGCATGGCGGCCAAGATCGGCAATTTCTCCTGTGTGGTTGCGCCCATGGTCTGGCAAGGGCGCGGTGCGGGCGCACTGCATGTGGCGCGTGCGCTGGTGGGGCGCGATTGGCCTGCGTTCACCGAGAAAGAAATTGCGCTGATCGAGACCTTCGCCAGCCAGGCGGTGATCGCGATCCAGAACGCCAGCCTTTTCAGGCAGGCGGAAGAAGCACGCGCCCAGGCCGAAGCCGACCGGCTTCTTGCACAAGGCGCCAACGAAGCCAAGAGCGCGTTCCTGGCCACCATGAGCCACGAGATCCGCACACCGATGAATGCGGTGATCGGCATGAGCGGCCTGCTGCTCGACACGCAACTCACCGACGACCAGCGCGACTTCGCCTCGACCATTCGGGACTCTGGCGATTCGCTGTTGACCATCATCAACGACATCCTGGACTTCTCCAAGATCGAGGCTGGACGGATGGACATCGAGGCGCATCCATTCGACCTGCGCGAATGCGTGGAGTCGGCGATGGACCTGATCGGTGG
>JANYBQ010000100.1 GCA_025360705.1 Betaproteobacteria bacterium
TTATCCTTCCGCTGTTACTGGGGTTGTCGGCCGCAGCCGTTGGCGCCGATCGCCTGGTCGCCGTCATCGTCGAAGTGATCTGATTGCGCTCGATGGCTTATCTTTCCGACCCCCGCGTGCTGTTCGCCGCCGAGCGCACGCTGCTCGCTTGGCAACGTTCGGCCATCGCGTTGATGGGCTTCGGCTTCGTGGTCGAGCGCTTCGGGCTGTTCTTGCAGTTGGTCGCACACGCGCCGGCGAGTCAGATACATCGGGGGTTCTCGTTATGGGTCGGTATCGCGCTGATGCTGCTGGGAATGGTGGCGAATCTGATCGCGATCGTCCAGTTCCGCCGCGTGGCGAAGGGGTTCAGCCCCGAGGAAATCCCGGCCGGCTACTGGACCGATGCGGCCACCTGGATGAGCCTAGCCCTGAACGGCATTGCCCTGGCGCTCGTCATCTACTTCGTGCTGTCGGCATGACCAGGTCGCGGCGTCGACGCCTCGCGCCAGCGACTGTGACAACTCACCCCGTACCAACACCTGCTAACGCACTTCCAATCTAGATTTTATGTACCACTCCATACAGCAAAATGCCCCGCTCTCCAGAGGAGAAACGAGGCAAAATCCTGGTAGGCGCGATTGGACTCGAACCAACGACCCCCACCATGTCAAGGTGGTGCTCTAACCAGCTGAGCTACGCGCCTAAGGGTGTTCGAGAACGGAAATTGTAGCAGCATGGAACGGCGCGAAATCGCCGGGCGATAATTGCGCGCTGTGTCGGTGACACTGTCCAAACCAAACATCAACAGGAATTCACACCATGGAAATCAAGGGCAAAGTATTCATCGTTACCGGCGGCGCCTCGGGACTCGGCGAAGGCACGTCGCGCATGCTGGCGGCCAATGGCGGCATGGTCGTGATAGCCGACATGCAGTCTGAAAAAGGCGAAGCGATCGCAAGGGAGATCGGCGGTGCTTTCGTCAAGTGCGACGTGTCGCAGGAAGCCGATGGCCAGGCGGTGGTTGCCAAGGCCGTATCGATGGGCAAGCTGATGGGATTGGTCAATTGCGCCGGTATCGCGCCGGCCGAGAAAACCGTGGGCAAAAGCGGCGCGCACAACCTGGGCGTGTTCAGCAAGACCATCACGGTCAACCTGGTGGGCAGCTTCAACATGATCCGCCTGGCTGCCGACGCGATGTGCAAGAACGAACCCGAGGCCACGGGCGAACGCGGCGTGATGATCTCCACCGCTTCGGTTGCTGCTTATGATGGGCAGATCGGCCAGGCCGCGTACAGCGCCTCCAAAGGCGGCGTGGTGGGCATGACACTTCCGATCGCACGCGACCTGGCACGCAACGGCATTCGCAACATGACCATCGCACCCGGCATTTTCGGCACGCCGATGATGTTCGGAATGCCCAAGGAAGTGCAGGCCTCGCTGGCTGCCAGCGTGCCGTTTCCTTCCCGCCTTGGCACGCCTGAAGACTACGCGAAGCTGGCCAAACACATCTTCGAAAACGACATGCTTAACGGGGAAGTGATTCGGCTCGACGGCGCTATCCGGCTCGCGCCGCGCTAAGCTGCTTCACGTGCGGCCACGGCGCTCCGCGGCGGCTGACTCGCGGTGGCTGAATCACGATTGTGCTTACAACTTGTCAACTGGAATTCCCATGAAACCGCGTGCTTTCCCAAGCCTTTTCTCCATATTGCTGGCTTGCATGCTGGCCGGTTGCGCGAGCACCCGGCATGACTTCAGCTATGCGATACCCGAGCAGCCCGAGCCGTCGTCCGGCTACACCGAGAAGCCGGGTTGGGCAAGCACCAAATTCGCCGTCGTGACGGCGAATCCTCTGGCGGCTGACGCGGGGTACCAGGTTCTCAAGGCTGGTGGTAGCGCGGTGGATGCGGCCGTTGCAGTGCAAATGGTGCTCGCCCTGGTCGAGCCGCAGGCCACCGGTTTGGGTGGCGGCGCCTTCATGATGCACTTCAACGGCCAAAAAGTAGAGGCTTTTGACGGGCGCGAAACTGCACCCGCGGCGGCCGACGAGAAGCTTTTTATCGGACTCGACGGCAAGCCAATGCAATTTTTTGCCGCGGTGGTGGGTGGTCGCTCGGTCGGTGTGCCCGGCGCGGTGCGCATGCTGGAAACAGCGCATCGACAATACGGCAAGTTGCCTTGGGCCAAGCTGTTCGAGCCCGCCATAACACTAGCCGAAAGTGGATTCAAGGTAAGCCCCCGGCTCAACAGCCTGCTGCTGGAAGACCCCTATCTCAAACGGGACCCGGCAGCCGCGGCCTATTTTTACAAAGCCGATGGCACAGCGCAGGACATCGGCTTCACCCTGCGAAACCCGGCCCTGGCCGATGTGCTTCGCAAGATAGCCGTGGGCGGCTCCAGGGCTCTGCTTGAGGGAGACATAGCCCAGGCCATCGTGGACAAGGTGCACAGCCACCCGACCAACCCGGGCTTGCTGAGCCTGGCCGATTTGGCCGGCTATCGAAGCATCAAGCGCGAGGCCATCTGCACCGACTACCGCGCCAACGCACACGACTTTCGTATCTGCGGCTTTCCGCCGCCGAACTCGGGTGCCATTGCCATTGCACAGATGCTCGGAATCCTGAGCAACACCGACGCCGCGCTCCTGCCACTGGAAGATGGGCTGCCTTCCGCTCAGTGGCTGCACCTTTACACCGAGGCCGCGCGCCTGGCATTCGCCGACCGTGCCCAGTACGTTGGCGACCCCGCTTTTGTGCAAGCACCGGCCGACAGCTGGACGAGCCTGCTGGCGCCCGCATACCTGGCGCAACGGGCCAGATTGATCGACCAGCGACCGGGGGCGCAAAGCATGAAGGCGGCAAAATCCGGCACCCCGGCGGGGAGCAAGACGGGGTATGCACCGATGGCCCAGCAGGCCGAGTACGGCACCTCGCACATGTCCATCGTGGACAGCTATGGCAACGCGGTTGCCATGACCACCACCATCGAGAACGTATTTGGATCGCGCCAGATGGTGCGCGGCTTCCTGCTCAACAATGAACTCACCGACTTCAGTTTTGCGCCGACGGACGCCGCGGGTGTTCCCGTCGCGAACCGCGTGCAACCGGGCAAACGGCCACGTTCCTCCATGTCGCCCACGCTGGTGTTCGACAAGACAACCGGCGCTCTGCTTATGGGCGTTGGCAGTTCAGGCGGCGCGCAAATCATCCACGACACCGCCAAGACGATCTACGCAGTGCTGAACTGGGGTCTTTTGCCGCAGCAGGCGATTGACCTTCCCAATTTCGGTTCGTTCAACGGCCCTACCGTGCTGGAAGAAAAGCGCTTTCCCGTTACAACCGTTAACGCTCTCAAGGCGCGTGGCCACGATGTGCTGGAGGTCACCACGACCAGCGGCATACATGCTTTCACGCGGGGAGCGGCGCATGGAACAGCGCTTTGGCTGGGCGGCGCCGATCCACGCCGCGAAGGCCTGATGATGGGCGATTGAATTGCCATCACGCGCGCCATATCCATGACCATTCCGCAGTCGTTCATTCAGCAGCTTGTCGCGCGCGCGGACGTGGTGGATATCGTTGGGCGCTACGTGCAGCTCAAGAAAAGCGGTGCCAACTTCAGCGGTTTGTGTCCGTTCCACGCGGAAAAATCGCCATCGTTTACCGTCAGTCCGAGCAAGCAGTTCTACCACTGCTTCGGCTGCGGCAAGAACGGCAATGCGATCGGTTTCCTGATGGACCACGCGGGAATGAATTTCGTTGAAGCGGTCAAGGACCTGGCCCGGCAATACGGCATGCAAGTGCCCGAAGAGGACGCATCGCCGCAGGACCGCGAACGCGCCGCTGAACAGCGCCAAAAACAGAATACCTTGTCCGATGTACTGGAGAAAGCCGGCGAGGCTTATCGCAAACAGCTCAAGGAATCGGCAAGGGCCATCGAGTACTTTAAAGGCCGGGGCCTGAGCGGCGACATCGCGCGCCAGTTCGGTCTCGGTTACGCGCAGCAAGGCTGGCGCGGTCTGGCCAGTGTTTTTGCGAACTACGATGACCCGCTGCTGGTGGAAAGCGGGCTGGTAATCCAAAGCCAGGAAGACGACGGCGGCGAGGAAAAACGCTACGACCGTTTTCGCGACCGCGTGATGTTCCCGATTCGCAACGTCAAGGGCGAATGTATCGGCTTCGGCGGTCGTGTCCTGGGCGACGACAAACCCAAATATCTCAACTCCCCCGAGACACCGGTGTTCAGCAAGGGCCGCGAACTGTATGGCCTTTTCGAAGCCAGAACGGCATTACGCGAACAGGGTTACGTGTTGGTGACCGAAGGCTACATGGACGTGGTGGCACTGGCACAGCTGGGCTTTCCGAACGCCGTGGCGACTCTGGGGACCGCCTGCACCACCGAACACGTGCAAAAGCTGTTTCGTTTCACCGACTCGGTCGTATTCAGCTTCGACGGTGACGCGGCCGGCCGCCGCGCCGCCCACAAGGCGCTGGATGGCGCGCTGCCTTACGCTACCGATGTGCGCAGCGTGAAGTTCCTCTTCCTGCCGGCGGAGCACGACCCCGACAGTTATATCCGTGCGTTTGGCAAGGAAGGCTTCGCTCGTTGCGTGAGTGAAGCGGTGCCGCTGAGCCGATTCATGGTCGACTCGGCGCGTGAAGGCTGCGACCTCAACAGCGCTGAAGGACGGGCCCGCCTTGCCAGCAACGCGCGGCCGCTTTGGACGCAGATGCCCGATGGCGCGCTCAAGCGCCAGCTGCTGACCGAAATCGCCACGCTGGTTCAGCTTGCGGGCCGCGAATTGATCGACCTGTGGTTGCCGCAAGCGCGCACCGGTGGTGAAGCCGCGGGACGCCAGAACAAAAGCTATGGCAGCGCGCGCCGCCAGGGGTCGTATGGTCAGACGTCGCGTCCGACGATGGCCGCGGGCCATGCACCAGGCCGCACCGCATTGGCTAGCAGCGCCGACCACGCCGCTCGAATACTTCTCGGCCATATGACCAGTTGGGATAATTTTTCGGCAGAAGACCATGCGCTGCTGTGCCACTTGCCAGCTCCTCATGGCCCGCTGTTCGTGTGGCTGGAACGTCAGTGGCATGAACACGGACCGCAGCCGTGGGGCGCCATGCGGGAAGGGCTGCGAGACCACGAATCGGAAGAGCTGGCGTTGAAACTTATGTCTTCTCCCGACCGGGCAGGAGTAGATGATGAAAAAGGCACAGAGGAAGAGCTGCGCTCCCTTCTCCGTTTAATGCTGGGAGACCACCTCAAGGCGCTGGAAAATGAGGCCCTTGAAGCATCCAAAACGGACCCATCGCTGCGCCAGCGCTACCTGGACTTCCAAACACGCAGACTTAACCTCGCATCCCCACGCTCGACGCAAGCTTGAAGCCGGCGCAAACGTCGCCATATGCAAAAGCGGACCGTTGCTCTAAAGGTATAATTCAAAGTTCTCTGCGCAAGAGCGACAGCAGCACCTCCGGGCCCGGCCAACCGATGACGATGTTCACGACCGGCTATCTCACCGCAAGGACTGCACTCCAAATGTTCGCCCAAACATCTTGCCCGGCCCTTTGGTTATCCGCTGCCGAGCCATCCGGGCCTTTTAGTCGGTCGCGGATTCACTTTGTAACTTCGAAGTCCTGAGGTCTTTCCATGCCTGCTCAAAAGTCCATTACGCCCGTGAAATCCGCTGCCAAACATGGCGCGGTGTCCAAGGTCAAACCAGCCGAAAAGTCCGCCCTGAAAGCCGCGGCCAAACCAGTTGCAAAACAGGCCGCCAAGCCTCTGGTCAAGACCGTCGGCAAAACCGCGTCCGTGCCCCAATCGAAAGTTACGTCAGTGCCCAATTCCAGGTCTTCCGCCCCGATTCCTCCCAAAGCCGGCCAAAAGTCGGCCGCCCATGCCGTTGCCGCGGAGACTTCAAGGAAAACGCCCGGGCGCCCGACCAGTCCAGTGGCCACGCTGGCCAATGTGCCACTACGTACCGGGGCCAAACGTGGGCCCAAACCCAAAGGTTCATTGTTGCCTCCCGAAAGCGTGGAGGACCTGCACGACATCGTGGCCGAATTCGCCGAAGAGCCGGCATTGAATGCCAATGGAGAAAAAGTCAAACCGCTGCGCATGAAGATCAGCAAGGCGAAAGAACGCGCCTTGATGAAGGAATTCGGCCTGGATGAAACCATCCTGTCCGAAGAAGATCTGGCCAAACGCCGCCAGCGCCTGAAGGCGTTGATAAAACTCGGCAAGACGCGCGGTTATTTGACGCACGGCGAAATTTCCGACCACCTGCCCGACAAGCTGGTGGATGCCGAAACGCTGGAAGTCGTGATCTCGATGCTCAACGACATGGGCGTGGCGGTCTACGAACAGACGCCCGACGCCGAGACGCTATTGCTCAACAACACCGGCGCGACGGCTGCTACCGAGGAAGAGGCCGAAGAAGAAGCCGAAGCAGCCTTGTCCACGGTGGACAGCGAATTCGGCCGCACCACCGACCCGGTACGCATGTACATGCGCGAGATGGGCACGGTCGAATTGCTTACACGTGAAGGCGAAATCGAAATCGCCAAGCGTATCGAGGGCGGCTTGATGGCCATGATGGAGGCGATTTCGGCCTCCCCCGCCACCATTGCGGAAATCCTGCGCCTGGGCGAGGAAATCCGCGAAGGCAAGATTGTCATCACCACCGTGGTCGATGGTTTTTCCAACCCCAACGAGGCCGACGACTATGTGGCTGAAGAAGACTTCGACGAGTTCGATGCCGAAGACGACGACGATGGCAAGGGCGGCTCCAAGGCGCTGACCAAGAAGCTTGAAGAACTCAAGAAAGAAGCGTTGAGCCGGTTCGACAAACTGCGCGAGCTGTTCGAGAAAGTCCACAAAACCTACGACAAGGAAGGTTACGGAACACCGACCTACGTCAAGGCGCAGAAGGCATTGAGCGAAGAGCTGATGTCGATCCGTTTCACCGCCAAGGCGATTGAAAAACTGTGCGACATGGTGCGCGCCCAGGTCGATGACATTCGCAAGAAAGAGCGCGAACTGCGCCGCATCATCGTGGACAAATGCGGTTACCCGCAAGAACACTTCATCGCCGACTTCAGTGGCCGCGACAAGGCCGGCAACAAGGTTCCAAGCCAGTTGCTCAACTTCAAGTGGGTCGAAAAACAAGCCGCGGCGGGCAAGCCCTGGAGCACCATCATGGGCCGCAACGTCCCACCGGTGCAGGACCTACAGCAAAAGCTGACCGACCTGCAATCGCGCGTGGTGGTGCCGCTGGACCAGCTCAAGGACATCAACAAACGCATGAACGAGGGCGAATCGTCTTCGCGCAGCGCCAAGAAGGAAATGATCGAGGCCAATTTACGCCTCGTAATTTCCATCGCCAAGAAATACACCAACCGTGGGTTGCAGTTCCTGGACCTGATCCAGGAAGGCAACATCGGTCTTATGAAGGCGGTGGACAAGTTCGAATACCGTCGCGGCTACAAGTTCTCGACCTACGCGACATGGTGGATTCGCCAGGCCATCACGCGCTCCATTGCCGACCAGGCACGCACGATCCGTATTCCGGTGCACATGATCGAGACCATCAACAAGATGAACCGCATCAGCCGCCAGC
>JANYBQ010000145.1 GCA_025360705.1 Betaproteobacteria bacterium
TCCTTTCTCGACAATACGACGCAAAGCGGCACGTTGCCAGTCAACACGGTCGATGAGTTCAGAATTTCATGTAGAACCGACGTGTGTTTTGTGGCAACGACATAAGACGACATGATCACTCCTTTCACGAATTGGCGCCAAGTGCCAGCAGTTCAAGGCCCTCAATTTCCTGAATGGACTTCCCCGCAATCCCCTGCAAGTCCCCATACATCCCCACCGCGGCACCCATCACGCGTTCGATCTGCTCCTGGCGTTTGGCCCACTGCTTCATGATGACCTTGCGCTCCTTGTCCAGGTCGTCCTGCATGTTGGAGAAGGCCTCGACGATGGCTTCCACGCGCTGCCTGAAGCGCGGGCCGGTGAGGTACTGGTAAACCATTTCGGTCTTGGTTTGCAGGCCATCAGACAGGGCACGGGTCTGGCTTACCTGTAGCAGACCCTGGCGCAGCATGATGGCCACGGGTATGGCCACGCGCGGTGACGTGATCCATACGCCGTCGATCAGATCGAACGTCTCCACGCCTTTGGGCAACACCTGGCTGACCAATACACAGACCTCGGCCTTGGCGCTGCGCTGGTCTTCGCGCAGCTTGGGCAGCCAGCCGTCGCTCCAGTTGCGGGTGCGCTTGGACTCCCACAGAATAGTGCCGCAGGGCACGCCGCTCTGGCTGTTGACACGGTGTAGTGCGTCACCGCCAAACTCGCCTTTGGGCACGGGCTCGATCAGGTCGAACGGAAACTTGCCGCGCAGCAGGTTTTCCAGTTCCAGTTCCAGCACTTCGCCCTGTAGTTGCTGCGAGCCTTGCTCGGCTTTTTGCTTTAGCTCCTCGATCTTCTGCTGCATCGACGTGATGGTCTGGTCTTTTTCAGCCACCTTGAGCTTCATACCGTCTTCGGCCTCGCGCCGGGCCAGCGTGCGCACTTCGGTCAAGCCTTCCTGCACGCGTTTTTCCACCGTCAGATCGAGTTCACGGTGCGCATCGTCCAGCTCACGCTGCTTCTTGATCAGTTCAGCCTGCGCCTTCTGGGCTTCCGCCAGTTTGGCGTCACGCACCTTGAGCACGTCCTGCAGCTCCAGCAGTTCGCGGGCTTTGGCATCCAACTCGTTGGCGGATGCCGCCCTGGCTTTTTTGGCTTCTTCCGCCGCCACGCGCGCACGTTCCGTTTTCAGTTGGCCGGCCACCTGGTCCGCCACCTGCTGGTCCAGGTCTCGCCTGGCGTCCGTCAGCGTCTTTTCCTTTTCGCGCATGGCTTTTTCACGCTGGGCGATATCGCTGTCTTTCTGGGCAAGCTGCTTTTCGAATTGCTGGCGCGTGGACGCAAGTAGCGGCGCAGCCAAAGACTCCGTCAGTTTGATTTCCGTTTTGCAATGAGGGCAGGTGATGGTGGGTTCGGTCACTTGAGATTCCTTTTTTTAATCCATTCTTACTAAAATTTGACCGCCGGGCGACCGAGGCTAACCGGCGCAAGCGAGACTGCGTGCCACATGCCAGACCTGCAATACCAAATCACGCTTTTGGCCCATTTTCAATCTGGATTGCGACCTTGATAAACCGCCAAGCCTGAACCTTCGCCACATACGGTATGCCCGCATGCGCCGGGCTGGTGGATGGCAGGCGAACGTACTCGATCGGATGGCCTGCCGCAAATTTCGGCAGCACGTGTTTGCGATACACGCTCTCCGCCGTCGTGCCGTTGAAGCAAACCCGGCGGATGCGTGGTTGGCGCGCGAAGAACGCCGCGAAGTCATTCGGCACGATGCTGGCGCTGTCGATGCTGGCGTCCAGGCTGCCTGCGCGCACGCAGGCTTCCAACACGTCCCATAGCGCTACCTGGCGTTCGATCAACTCGGCGGTTCGCTGCGCGTAGCTGCCACTCGCATCGAAGCCGAGTATTTCGCCCACAATTTTCCAGAATGCGTTTTGCGGATGGCCGTAATACTGTTGCAGACGCAACGACGCCACCCCCGGCATCGAACCCAGGATGAGGACCTGCGCATCACTGCGGGATATGGGTGGAAAGCTGTAGATCTGTGTCATGGCGCGGACGACAGAGCCACGCGGGCCGTGCCCGACAGAGCAATCGGCGACGCAATGTTCAGGGACCCACGGGGCGTTGTCCCGCAACAGTGGTCCGGTGCAGAAGTCTCCGGCTGCCGTCGTAGTCGTTGATGGCCAGATGCAGCAGGCAGCGGTTGTCCCAGATGGCCAGCGTGCCCGGCGCCCAGCGCAGGCGGCAGGTGAACTCGGCCTTGGTGGCGTGCTGAAAAAGAAACTGCAGCAAGGGACGCGACTCTTCTGGCGTCATGCCTTCAAAATATTGCGTGTACACCGGGTTGACGAACAGCGCCTTGCGGCCGGTCACGGGATGCACACGCACAACCGGTTGCGCGATCTCTCGATCGGCTTCCGAGTCGCCGCGCACCATGCCGATGGAACGGCTCACTCTAGCTCCCGCAGCCGGTCCTTTGGTGCCATGTGGCCAGGCCGTCTGGATGGCGCGCAAGGGGTCGAGCAAGACTTTCATTCCAGCCGACAAATTGTCATACGCGTGGTACTGGCTGGCCCACAAGGTGTCGCCGCCCAGGCTTGGCAGTTCAAGCGCATACAGCAGCGTAAAGCTGGGCGGTTCCGCCAGGAATGAAAAGTCCGAGTGCCAGGTGCCGCCGAAGGTGCTGATGTTGCGTTCATCCGCCTCTTTCAGCACCGCGATGATGTCGGGGTATTCATCCAGATGCTGGATATAGGGCACCCGCAGGATGGTGCCGAATCTTCGGGTCACGTCCAGCTGTTGCACGGGCGTGAGTTTCTGGTCGCGAAAAAACAATACCGAGTGTTGCGCCATCGCATGCTGGATGCGATGCATGGAATCGGCAGGGGGGTTAGCCAAATCGACGCCAAAAATCTCCGCTCCGCATGCGGGGGCAAGGGCTTGAATCAGCAGCTCGGAGGCCATGGAAAATTCTCGCGGTTTGGAAAACAAGGGGCTGGAGCGCCAATTATGGAGCCGCCATTTTCCGGTTGCGCGCGACAAATAAAACCAGGCCGAGGTTGCTGGCGACGATGAGCAACGCCCCGGCGACGGTGGTCGGCGCAATGCTGTCGGCAAACAACCAATATCCCAGGGCCGCCGCGAAGATAAGTCGCGCGTATCCGTACGGCGCCAATGCCGAAGCCTCCGCGCGCCGGTAGGCCTCGACCATCAACCACGCGGCCAACGTGCCGGACAGGGCCATCAAGGTCAGAAGCGTAAAACCTTGCGCGTGCAGCGGCGTCCAGTCGAACATGCACTGCGGTATGGCCGACAGAAAAACCACCAGGCCCATGTAGAACAAGATGGTCTCGGTGCGTTCGGTGAAGGACAGCGAACGCGTGATCAGAATCATCACCGCGCC